>NZ_JBSFKD010000012.1:0-209181 GCF_053598395.1 Streptomyces sp. NPDC001135
TGAAGGCGCCCTCGTTTGGGCTGCAGCGGCTGGCATACCAGTCACAGCGCAGCAGTCCGGGATCGAAGAGCTACTGTGCGCGCGGGACACCTTTGTGGAGGACCTCTTCAGCGTGCTGCTGGACCAGTTGGGCTTTCCCCAGGCCGCCCAGCCCTCACCAGAGCCATAAGAAACGGCGTCTAAGGCTCGTCCGCCTGGTCCTGCGCCTGGTCCTGTGCCCGCCGTCCGATCCAGTCGCCCCGAAGCCGGTGATCTTGCGAAGCCGCAGGGGCTCCGCTAGATTCCGCCGTCCGAACAAGTGCTCTAAACAAGGGGGAACATGTCCATCGCACGCCGCTGTGCTGTCATGGTGGGTACCGCCGCGCTGGCCATTGGCACTCTGACGACCGGGGTGAACACCGCTTCGGCGGCCGACCAATGGACGTACAAGCTCGTGGAAGACCCGGGCAAGAGCTTCGGCGTCGCCGTCTACAACAACGGTAAGTACGCTGGCATGGCCTACTGGCATGCCGACGCGACCGCCGGCGGCCCCGGTGACGCCGTCAGCGCCTCCGACGCCCTCGCCGACGGCTACGGCATCACGGCGTACGCGTACACCCCCTGGGGCACCCGTTCTGCCACCACCGCCGGGCACAGCGCGCCGTACACCAGCCCCTACACGACGGGGAACCTGCCCGAGGGGACGTACATCAACCTCCAGGCCTGTGTGGTCAAGGGCGGGATAGTCGACTGCTCGATGGAGTACCAGGGCCAGGCCTAGACCCTTGATTCCCCCAGGCGTCCCCCGATAACTCCCGAATCAAGGAAACATGCAGGTCGGAGGGTGCGAACTGAGCCCGCTGTAAAACTGCCGGCTCAGCCTTCCCAGGTTCGAATCCTGGCGCCGCCACACGGGAACGAGAGCCCCGTGATCTGCGAGAGCAGATCACGGGGCTCTCGTCGTTCGCCCCTTCGCGGCTAGTTGACGTTCCTCTTCAGGTTTTCGATCACGAAGCCGCTGTACTGGTTGTCGTAGATCGTGTCGGGGCGGAGGAGGGACTCGACGAGGGTCAGGGGTACCGGGCCGGGGAGGACGGAGACCGGGACGTACCTGGCGCTGACCGGGTCGAGTGCGTCGGAGCCGGCGGCCGCGTGTGCGGGCGCGGCGGCCATCAGCAGGGCGCCGCTCGCGGCGGTCGCGGCGAGGATGCGGGGGGTGGTCTTCATGACCTGTGCAACGACCGAATCGTACGGCCGTCACCTGCGGCATCCACGGGAATGGGTCGCGCCCGCTGGTCGCGATTCCCGGACTCTTCACTAGAATCGAACGTGTGAACGATGACCGTCCGCTGACGCGTCTCGACATGCTGCGTTTCGCCCGCCGCGTCGTCGAACACCAGGCCGCGAGGCAGCTTGCCCTGATGGACCGGTGGATCGCGGACGAAGAACGCCGGGAGGCCGAACGGCAGCGCCGCCTCACGACCCGGCAGGCCGCGCCGGAGTGGCTGGTCGAGCGCGGTCTGAACGGCCACAGGGCGGTGTACGTCCATGTCGGCGGCTGTCCGGGCGCCGGCGGGCGTGCCAAGGGAGTCGGCCGGGACCAGGCGGTACGTGCGCTCGCCGAAGGAGGTGTCCCCGCGTGCCCGCTGTGCCGCCCTGACACCGCGCTGGGGATTCTGGAATGACCGGTCCGGGTGCGGGCCCGGGCGGTGCGGACGATGCTGGAGCCATGGCCGGGAAGCGACCCATCATCGTGCACCTGCCGTCCCCGACCGGCGGTCGCCGGGTCCGGGTGGACGGCGAGATCCTCGGCCTGGCGCACAGCGTGCGCGACCTGGTGGAGTTCCTGCGCCGGGCGGGGCTGGAGATCGAGCCGGAGCAGGTGGCCGACTCGCCGCTGATCGACTGGCGCGGGGTGGGACCCGACCGCTGGGAAGCCGAGACCCGCACCTGACGCCGGTGTCGCCTCCGCGTTCCTGTGGGCACACTGACGGCATGTCCTCCCCGCGCAGAACCTGTCCCGTGTGCCGCCGCGACATCGCCGTCGTCGCCGGCCGCTTCGCGCGGCACGACCCGCCCGGGTCGCGGCAGGGCGGGGCACTGGTCTCCTGCGCCGGGTCACGGCGGCAGGCGCAACCAGGGCCTCTCCAGCCGACGTTGGACGGGTACGCCGTACCGGACTTTCCCGGGCAGCTGCCTCTCTTCTGAGTGCGGACGGGGACGGGCCCCGGACTCTGACGGGGTGACAGGGAGTGGTGGTCCAGGGCTTGGTGGCGGACGGCAACCGGTCACCGGCCCCTGGCCGGCCTCAGTTCCCGGCCACCGACTTCACCGCGACCGACACCGGCGTCGAGCCGCTGATCAGCTCCAGCGTCAGACCGGTTGTCGCCGGGGTGTCCACCAACTCCGCGAGAACGGCCGCCACGTCGTCCCGCGGGATCGCGCCGCGCCCGGTGTGCGCCTCCAGCCGGACCAGACCGGTGCCCGCGTCGTCCGTCAGCGAGCCGGGGCGCAGGATCGTCCAGTCCAGGGCCTCCTGGCGGGTGACGTACGCGTCCGCCTCGCCCTTGGCGCGCAGGTACGCGTCGAAGACGTCGTCGCCCCGGTGCCCGGGATCGGCGCCCATCGAGGACACCACCAGGAAGCGGCGCACGCCCGCCCGGACGGCCGCGTCCGCGAACAGCACCGCCGCGCCCCTGTCCACCGTCTGCTTGCGTTCCGCGCCGCTGCCCGGGCCCGCGCCCGCCGCGAAGACCGCCGCGTCGGCGCCCTGCAGGTGCGCCGCGACCCCCTCGACCGAGGCGGACTCCAGGTCGAGCAGGACCGGTTCGGCACCGGCCGCCCGCAGATCGTCGCCCTGCTCGGCCTTGCGGATGATCCCCGCGACGTCGTCCCCGCGCGCGGAGAGCAGGCGCTCCAACCGCAGCGCAATCTGACCATGACCACCAGCGATGACAATGCGCATGAATCCGACCGTACGCCGGAGGGAGCGCATCTGCCGCACGAGTCGACCGGCGTGGCCGGAGCGCGCCGGGCTCACGCGTACCGGCCCGCGTCCAGCGCGCACGGGCACGCACTCGGCGTGTGCTCAGGATCGCGCGCTCGGCGTGTGCCCGCGGCTATGCGCCCGGCGTGCGGACGCACGCGTGCGCCCGGCACGACAGTTGAGTCATGCGCCCCGCGTGACAGCCACAGTCACGCGCCCGGCGCACACCGGCTGATCGCACTGTCGGCGTGCGGCGATCCACCGCGCGCCCGGCGTGCACGCGCCGAACACACGCTGGCGCCAGGTCCCCACCGCCCCCGGCGTGCGCCCTCCGACCCGCGCGCCCCTGACCGGCCTCACGACAGTTCGCCCCGCCCCTGCCGCGGGAGCCCGAGTTCCGCCGCGGCCGCCGAGTTGCAGTACTCGCGTACCGCGCTCGTGCGCGCCACCACCCGGCCCCGGTGCACCACGATCCGGCTGTAGGCCAGGGACAGGGCGCCGGCCAGGCGGTCGCCGCGCACGGCCAGGAGCTCGGCGGGGAAACCGGCTTCCACGCGCACCTCCGGCAGTCCCAGCACGGCGCGCGCCGAGGCGCTCACGGCGTCGTAGGCGTCTTGTGAGCGCAGGTTGTGGGCGGAGGCGAGAAGGTAGGCCGCCTCCAGGGGGTCACCGCGGCCGACGGGGTTGGACAGGTCGCGCAGGGCGCCGCTGCCGGCGGCCACCCGTACCCCGGCCGTGCGCAGCAGGCGTACCGGAGCGACGCCCCGGCGGTCGGCGCCGCAGCAACCGCCCTGAGGCAGGCACACGACCGTCACCCCGGCCGCCGCGAGTTGATCGGCGGCACGTGACGCGGCCTCGGCGGGCAGGCGCGTGAGGCCGGCGCACGGCCCGATCGTCACGCCGGGGCGCAAACCTCCCGCCATGGCCGCGAGCCGGGACAGCCGGGCCGGGTCGGAGGCGTCCGTGTGCAGGTCCACCGGGCAGCCGTGCTCGGAGGCCACCTCGAGGACCGTCTCCACGTAGCCCGTGGGATCGGGGTCCAGATCCGGACAGCCGCCCACCACGGAGGCGCCCATCTTGACCGCGTCGCGCAGCATCGCCAGCCCGTCGGCCCCGGCCACCCCGGTCAGCAGCCGTGGCATCGCCACCGCCGTCAGCTCCGCGAGCCCGTGCAGCGAGCGCCGCGCCTGCAGGACGGCACCCAGTGCGCCGAGGCCCTGGACGTCGCCCACGCGTACGTGCGCGCGTGCCGCCGTCGCCCCGTGCCCGAGCTGCAGCAGAGCCGCCTCCGTCGCCCGGCGCTGGACCTCCTCGGGGGCGTACGACACCGGCCCGGGGCGCTCGGCCGACAGCGCGGTGTCGCTGTGCGCGTGCGGTTCGGCCGGGGCCGGGAGGAGCAGGTATCCGTTCAGGTCCACGCGTGTGGCGCCCGTCCGGGCCGGACCCGGCGCCAGACTGCCGGCCGTGCCCACCGCCTCGATGCGTCCGCCGCCGAGCCGCACGTCCACGGTCCGGCCGTCGGTGAGCCGTGCCCCGCACAGCAGCAGGGCGGCCGTGTCGGACTGGCCGGAGGCTCCCGAGGAGTTCGACGGTGGGTGGGGCTGCGGCTGGCTGTCGGGCATCGCGCTCCAGGATCGGGGCCGGGGGATCGGGCGGGCCGCGTGAGCATGCGGGGCTCGCGCACCCCAAGATCACGCAGAGTGAGACGAGCCTAGGGTGGTGAGCCGCTCGGGACGCGCAGGAGCGCAATAGTCGTACCGGTGTGGTCCGCCCCCTGGCGGTACCCGTTCGCCCGCTCGCGTGGCCCCGGCCCGCTCCCCTCAGAGGCCCCCGTCCACGCGGCTCAGGAGGCCGCTGCGAGGGCGGGGATGCGGGTGGTCATGGGCGGCCGGATACGGATTTGGGTGAACGGCGGCGGACCGTGTAATGTCTTCATCGCTCGCCCCAATAGCTCAGTCGGCAGAGCGTCTCCATGGTAAGGAGAAGGTCAACGGTTCGATTCCGTTTTGGGGCTCTGGTGTGAGAGGTTCCCGTCGAAAGGCGGGATCCGATCGCATCACAGCGGTGTAGCTCAGTCGGTAGAGCAAGCGGCTCATAATCGCTGTGTCACCGGTTCAAGTCCGGTCACCGCTACTGACAGTAGCCGATTGCGGGGTCGGTCCTTCGATCGGCTACTCTTTCTTGCGTTGAACTAGTCCATCCGTTCGTCTTAGGAGCACTCACGTGGCTGCCACCGACGTCCGCCCGAAGATCACGCTGGCCTGCGTGGAGTGCAAGGAGCGGAACTACATCACCAAGAAGAACCGGCGTAACAACCCGGACCGTCTTGAGATGAAGAAGCACTGCCCGCGTTGCAACGCGCACACCGCGCACCGCGAGACGCGATAAACAGGCTCGTACACGAGGCCGTCCCCTTCCGAGGGGGCGGCCTCGCGTCGTTTCAGGGCTCACCGATCAAGGGCTCACCGGTCAACGACTCACAAGTCAGGGGTCGACCGGTCAGGGGCTGACGGCCGAGGGCTCACCGGGCCGCCGGCGCCCAGTGGCTCACCGGCAGGGTGCCAAGCTTTGCGTCCAGCTGAGCGCCCGCCCGTCCCCGCGCATTCCCCGGCTGGTTTCCGGCTAATTTGGGGCCATCACAGCAGACATCAGGAGGTGCCGGGCCATGGCGCTCGACCAGTCCTTCGTAGGACGGACCTACCCGCCCACCGCGCCCTACGAGGTGGGCCGGGAGAAGATCCGCGAGTTCGCCGAGGCGGTGGGCGAGACCAACCCGGTGTACACGGACCCCGAGGCCGCGAAGGCCTACGGACACCCCGATGTGATCGCCCCGCCGACATTCGTGTTCTCCATCACTTTCCGGGCCGCGGGACAGGTCGTCGAGGACCCGCAGCTCGGCCTCGACTACAGCCGCGTGGTGCACGGCGACCAGAAGTTCGCCTACCGCCGCCCGGTCCGCGCCGGCGACCGGCTCTCGGTCACCTCCACCATCGAGGGGATCAAGTCCCTCGCGGGCAACGACATCCTGGACATCCGCGGTGAGGTGCACGACGAGGCGGGCGAGCACGTCGTGACCGCCTGGACCAAGCTGGTGGCCCGCGCGGCCGAGGAGGCGTGAGGACCTGATGACGGCGAAGATCACGTACGAGGACGTCGAGGTCGGCACCGAGCTGCCGGCGCAGACCTTCCCCGTGACCCGTGCCACGCTCGTGCGCTACGCGGGCGCCTCCGGCGACTTCAATCCGATCCACTGGAACGAGAAGTTCGCCAAGGAGGTCGGCCTGCCGGACGTCATCGCGCACGGCATGTTCACGATGGCCGAGGCGATCCGCGTGGTCACCGACTGGACCGGGGACCCCGGCGCGGTCGTGGAGTACGGCGTCCGCTTCACCAAGCCCGTCGTCGTGCCGAACGACGACCAGGGCGCCGTGATCGAGGTCAGCGGCAAGGTCGCGGCCAAGCTGGACGACAACACCGTGCGCGTCGACCTGACGGCGACCAGCGGCGGCCAGAAGGTGCTGGGCATGTCCCGGGCGGTCGTACGTCTGGCCTGACGGTTCCGGCCGGAAGCGGTGGCTGCAGCAGTAGAGGTGTAAGGGGCGTCCTCCCGGGCGGGGCGCCCCTTACGCACGTCCGGACGCACATCCTGAGCGGACGGCTTGCCAAGTTAGTGATTGAGCACTAACTTAGCTGCATGCCCAGGATGAGTGCTCAGGAGCGACGCGAGAGCGTCATTCGCGCGGCGATCGCGGAGTTCGCGCGGAAGGGCTACTACGGCACGTCCACGGAGGCGATCGCGACCCGCGTCGGTGTCTCCCAGCCGTACCTCTTCCGGCTCTTCGCGGGGAAGAAGGCGATCTTCGCCGCCGCGTCGCTCCGGTGCGTGGACGACACCTGCCGGGTCTTCGAGGAGGCGGCCAAGGGGCTGGAGGGGGAAGAGGCCCTGCATGCCATGGCGAACGCCTATGTGCGGCTGATCACGGAACAGCCCGAAAAGCTCCAGATGCAGATGCAGACGTACATCACCGTCGCGGCGGCCGAGGCGGAGGGTGACCGCGAGTTCGGTGAGACCGTACGGGCGGGCTGGATGAAGCTGTGGGACACCGTTCATCGGCCGCTGGGGGCGGACGACGGCGAGACCACGTCCTTCCTGGCGTACGGAATGCTCATCAACACCCTCGCGGCCATGGGGTTTCCGCCCGAGCACCGCGTCTGGCAGGGGATGTATCCGTCGGCACGGATCACGGGCCGGCTGGAGAAGTAGCGGAACGAGACGGGCGTCCTGCCTTTTTCGCGCCCGCGAAAGTTAGTCATCAATAACTAACTGGATCGCTCTCTAGGGGGAGAGATGTCACAGCAGACCGCACCGAGCGCACCGCGCGGACGCGCCGCGTGGGCCCTCGGCATCACCAGCGTCGCCGGATTCATGGCGGCCCTCGACAACCTCGTCGTCACCACCGCCCTGCCCTCCATCCGCAGGGACCTCGGCGGCGCGCTGGGTGACCTCGAGTGGACCGTGAGCGCCTACACACTCACCTTCGCCGTGCTGCTGATGTTCGGTGCGGCGCTCGGCGACCGGTTCGGGCGCCGTCGGCTGTTCATCGCCGGACTCGCCGTGTTCACCGGCGCCTCCGCCGCCGCGGCCATGGCACCGGGCATCGGCTCCCTGATCGCCGCCCGCGCGGTCCAGGGGGTCGGCGCGGCCGTGATGATGCCGCTGACGCTGACCCTGCTGACAGCGGCCGTACCCGCCGCCAAGCGCGGAATGATGTACGGCATCTGGGGTGCCGTCAACGGGCTCGCCGTCGCCTCCGGACCGCTGATCGGCGGCAGCCTCACCGAGCATGTCTCCTGGCACTGGATCTTCTGGCTGAACGTCCCGCTCGGCCTGATCGCGCTGCCGCTCGCCCGTCTGCGTCTGGCCGAGTCCTACGGCGCCGGCGCCCGGCTCGACGTCCCCGGCACCCTGCTCGCCAGCGGCGGCCTCTTCGGGATCGTGTACGGCCTGGTCCGCGGGCCCTCCGACGGCTGGACCGACAGCCTGGTACTGACCGCGCTGTTCGCGGGCGGGGCGCTGCTGGCCGGGTTCATCCTCTACAGCTCGCGTGCGGCCAGCCCCATGCTGCCGATGAGGCTGTTCCGGTCCCGTGCCTTCGCCGGCATCAATGCGGCCAGCCTGCTGATGTTCCTGGGCATGTTCGGCTCGATCTTCCTGCTCAGCCAGTACATGCAGGGCGTGCTCGGCTACTCGCCCACCGAGGCGGGCCTGAGGATGCTGCCGTGGACCGGCATGCCGATGCTCGTCGCGCCCGTCGCCGGCATCCTCTCGGACCGCGTCGGCGGCCGCCCGGTCGTCGCCGCGGGGCTGTTCCTGCAGGCCGTCGGTCTCGGCTGCATGGCCGCCGTGGCCACCGCGGGCGCCTCCTACGCCGCCCAGCTGCCCGCCCTGATCATCAGCGGCGTCGGCATGGCCCTGTACTTCGCGCCGGCCGCCAACCTGGTGATGTCCAGCGTCCGCCCGCAGGAGCAGGGCATCGCCTCCGGCGCGAACAACGCGCTGCGCGAGGTCGGCGGTGCGCTCGGCATCGCGGTGATGTCGTCGATCTTCTCCGCGCAGGGCGGCTACGAGAGCGCGCAGAGCTTCGTGGACGGCCTGCGGCCCGCCCTGGTGACCGGCTCGGCGGTGGTCGCCCTCGCCGCCGTCGCGGCCCTGGTGATCCCGTCCCGCAGGAGCGCCGCGCGGCTCGCCGCTGCGGACGGCCAGACGCCCGCGACGGCCCTGAAGGCCGGCGTCCTGGAGACGGCCGACCCGAAGCCCGGGGCCCCGGAGACCAGTGGACTGGAGACCGCCGCCCGCTGAAGCCCGGCGCTCTCCTCTGATGTCCGGCGCCCCCGGGGCCGCCGTCCGCTGTAGCCCGGCCGGAGACCGGGGTGCTGGGAGCCGCCGACCTGAAGTCCGGCGCTCAGGGAGCCGCCGTCCGCCGGAGTCGGGCCGGGGTCCGATGCCCTGGGGACTCCGGCCTGAAGTCCGACGCCCGGGGACCGCCGTCCGCCTGAGTCCGGTGTCCTGGCGGTCGCAGGCCGGGGTCCGGCCTCCCGCCAAGTACTCGCCCCGGGCGACCGGCGCCCCGGGGCCGCCGCCCGCTGAAGCCCGGCGCTCTTCGCTGATGCCCGACGCCCCCGGCACCGCCGTCCGCTGTAGCCCGCGGCACGAGAGCCGGTGTCCTGGGGCCGCTGGCCCGGAGTCCGGCGCCTTGGCAGGCCTCGCCCGGAGACCGGTGCCCCAGGAGGACGCCGTCCGCTGCTGCCAGACCCGGCGACCGCCGTCCGCTGAAGTCCGCGCCGGCGACCATCGCCCGCCGAAGCCTGCCCCGGCTGTCGGCGTCCATCGAAGCCCGACCCGGAATCCCGTCGCACGGAGGTCGCGATGCCCGCTCTTCCCGCTCTTCCCTGGATCGTGCCGAACACTCCGCCCCGGGACGCCCAGGTGCACGTCTTCGCATCGCGCTTCGAGACCCGCTCCCTGTGGGGCGCCCTCCGCTTCCTCGCCCGCACCCCGGGCGTGTGGTGGCAGATCGGCCGGGCGCCCGGCGGCTACGGGGCCTCCCTCAAGGCACAGCCCCTGCGGCGGACGTTCTGGACCCTGTCCGCCTGGGAGTCCGCCGACGCACTGAAGGCCTTCGCCCACTCCGGCGCCCACCGGCCCGCCTCGCGCGGCCTGGCCTCCGAGATGCGCGGCGTCGCGTTCGCCACCTGGCAGGCCTCCAGCGACCAACTGCCCCTGAGCTGGGAGGAGGCGGAACGGCGGCTCGCGTAGACCGCCGCCCGGACAGTACGTCGCGTACGCGCGCGTGGGCTTCGAAAAGGAGACCACGCGCGCGTACCCGTGCGTCCGATCCCGCCCGTGGCGTGACGGGGTGGCCGACCGCGCCCGTCCATCCAGGCGGAGCCGTCTCGTAGTCTTGGGCCCGTGCAGGTACTCCACGACGCCCCTCTTGCCCCGCTGACCACCTTCCGGCTGGGCGGTCCCGCGACGCGGCTGGTCACCGCGGTGACCGACGCCGAGGTGATCGCCGCCGTCCGTGAGGCCGACGACAGCGGGACGCCGCTGCTGGTCATCGGCGGCGGTTCGAACCTGGTCATCGGCGACAAGGGCTTCGACGGCACCGCCCTGCGCATCGCCACGCGCGGTGTCGAACTGCGCGGTACGACCCTGGAGCTGGCGGCCGGCGAGGTGTGGACGGACGCCGTCGCCCGCACGGTCGAGGCCGGGCTCGCCGGTATCGAGTGCCTGGCCGGCATCCCCGGATCCGCGGGCGCCACGCCGATCCAGAACGTGGGCGCCTACGGGCAGGAGGTCTCCTCCACCATCACCGAGGTCATCGCCTACGACCGGCGCGCGGGCGAGACCGTCACGCTGACGAACGAGGAGTGCGCCTTCTCGTACCGCCACAGCCGTTTCAAGGCCGACCCCGAGCGCTATGTGGTGCTGCGCGTCCGCTTCGAGCTGGAGGACGCGGACGGGCTGTCCGCGCCCGTGAAGTACGCCGAGGCGGCGCGCGCGCTCGGCGTCGAGCCCGGCGACCGGGTGCCGCTGGCCGACGCCCGCGAGACCGTGCTGAAGCTGCGTGCCGGGAAAGGCATGGTCCTCGACCCCCAGGACCACGACACCTGGTCCGCCGGGTCCTTCTTCACCAACCCGATCCTCACCGGCGAACAGTTCGCCGTGTTCCACGCGCGCGTGCGCGAACGGCTCGGGGACGGGGTCGAGCCGCCCGCCTACCCGGCGGGGGAGGGCCGTACGAAGACCTCCGCGGCCTGGCTGATCGACAAGGCGGGCTTCACCAAGGGCTACGGCACCGGCCCGGCCCGCATCTCCACCAAGCACACCCTGGCCCTCACCAACCGGGGCGAGGCCACCACCGAGGACCTGCTGGCGCTGGCCCGTGAGGTGGTCGCAGGCGTCCGTGAGGCCTTCGGGGTCACGCTCGTCAACGAACCGGTGACCGTCGGCGTCAGCCTGTAGAGGCGCTCAGTACGCCACCCCCACCCCCTGCTTCACCGTCCCCGCGTCGTCGATCATCGCCAGCATCGCGTGCGCGACGTCCGCGCGTGCGATGAAGCGGCCCTTGCGCGGGAAGCCGCCGACGACGGTGCGGTAGCGACCGGTGAGCGGCTTGTCCTGCAGGCGCGGCGGTCGTACGGACGTCCAGTCCGTGCCGCTGCGGGCCAGTTCGTCCTCCATCTCGCGCAGGTCGGTGTAGACGTCCTTGAGGACGGCCGACACCAGGCCGCGCAGGGCACGGTCCAGGGCGCCGTCGTCCTCGGGAGCCGGGCCGACGGGGCCGGCGCTGACCACGAGCAGCCGTCGTACGTCCTGCGCCTCCATGGCGCGCAGCACCGTACGGGTCAGGCGGGTGGCGACCCCGGCGTCCTTGCGGCTGCGCGCGCCCAGGCCGGAGAGGACCGCGTCACGGCCGCTGACGGCGGCACGCAGTACCCCGGGGTCGGTCAGATCGGCGCGGAAGACCTCCAGTGCGCCCCCCTTGACGTCCAGCCGGGCCGGATCGCGGACCACGGCGGTCACCCGGTGGCCGGCGCCGAGCGCCTGGCGCACGATCTCCCGGCCGATGCCGCCGGTGGCGCCGAAAACGGTGAGGTTCATGAAGTGCTCCCGTACTCGGGATGGGTGGGTGAGTGTTCACTTACTACTGCTCGCCTCTAGAGTGAGTAAGCACTCGCCCACTCGTCAAGCCCGATTGGACCCCCATGGAGCAGAAGCCGGCGCGTGTCCGCGTCCTCGACGCCGCCCACGAGCTCATGCTCACCGTCGGACTCTCCCGCGCCACCACCAAGGAGATCGCCCGCGCGGCCGGCTGCTCCGAAGCGGCCCTCTACAAGTACTTCGACAGCAAGGAAGAGCTGTTCGTGCGCGTGCTCACCGAGCGGCTCCCCCGGCTCACCCCGCTGCTGGACAGCCTCGCCGCCGAACCGGGACAGGGCACCCTGGAAGGCAACCTCACCGAGATCGCCCGCCAAGCCGCCCTCTTCTACGAGCAGAGCTTCCCGATCGCCGCCTCCCTGTACGCCGAGACCCAGCTCAAGGAGCGCCACTACGACGCGCTGCGCAAGCTCGGCTCCGGCCCGCACAAGCCCATCCAGGACCTGGACGCCTACCTCCGTGCCGAACAGGCCGCCGGTCGCGTCCGCGCCGACGCCGACACCTTCGCCGCCGCCTCGCTGCTGCTGGGCGCGTGTGCGCAGCGCGCGTTCGCCTACGACGCGACGGAGACGGGGGAGCGGCCGCCGGTCGACGACTTCGCCGCACGGATCGCGAAGACGCTGCTGGGCGGAATCTCCGCCGCACCGGCCTCCGCCTGAGGTTCACGCCGGGCCCGGGGCATCGCGCCGGCCGGCTCCGGCAGCCCTGCGCCGCACATCACCGCGCGGCCCCGGGCCGTACGGCGGCGGAAACGTGTCGTCAGGGGCGGCTTCGCCCTCAGGGAGTGCGCGCCAGCCAGTCGTCGATGCCGGCCAGCAGCCGCGCCCTGACGTCCTCGGGGGCGGCCGAGCCCCGTACCGACTGGCGCGCCAGTTCCGCGATCTCGGCGTCCGAGAAGCCGTGGGCGTGGCGGGCGATCTCGTACTGGGCGGCCAGCCGGGAGCCGAACAGCAGCGGGTCGTCGGCACCGAGCGCCATCGGGACGCCGGCCTCGAAGAACATCCTCAGCGGCACGTCCGCGGGCTTCTCGTACACGCCGAGCGCCACGTTCGAGGCCGGGCAGACCTCGCAGGTCACCTGACGGTCGGCCAGCCGCTTCAGCAGCCGCGGGTCCTCCGCCGCGCGCACCCCGTGCCCGATCCGCGAGGCGTGCAGGTCGTCCAGGCAGTCGCGCACCGAGGCCGGGCCGGTCAGCTCGCCGCCGTGCGGGGCCGACAGCAGCCCGCCCTCGCGCGCGATGTGGAAGGCCCGGTCGAAGTCCCGGGCCATGCCCCGCCGCTCGTCGTTGGAGAGCCCGAAACCGACCACGCCCCGCTCCGCGTACCGCACCGCGAGGCGGGCCAGCGTACGGGCGTCCAGCGGGTGCTTCATGCGGTTCGCGGCCACCAGGACCCGCATCCCGAGCCCGGTCTCCCGGGACGCCGTGTCCACCGCGTCCAGGATGATCTCCAGCGCCGGGATCAGCCCGCCCAGCCGGGGCGCGTACGACGTCGGGTCCACCTGGATCTCCAGCCAGCCCGAGCCGTCCCTCAGGTCCTCCTCCGCCGCCTCGCGGACCAGGCGCTGGATGTCCTCCGGTTCGCGCAGGCAGGAGCGCGCCGCGTCGTACAGCCGCTGGAAACGGAACCAGCCCCGCTCGTCGGTGGCCCGCAGCTTCGGCGGTTCACCGCTGGTCAGGGCTTCGGTCAGGGCCTCGGGCAGTCGTACGCCGTACTTGTCGGCCAGTTCCAGCACGGTCCCGGGCCGCATGGAACCGGTGAAGTGCAGGTGCAGATGGGCTTTCGGCAGCTCAGAGAGGTCACGTACACGCTCCATTCCCAGATCCTGCCGTACGTCCCCGCCGCCTCGGTAGCCGTTTCCCCGAACGTGGTCTTGCTCGCACATGCGAACGGGCCGTCTCCCCGCAGGGAAACGGCCCGCACACGCGCGTAGAGCGCAGAAACAGGACCTCAGTCCCGCGCCTCCGCCAGCAGCTTCTGCATCCGGCTCACGCCCTCGACGAGGTCCTCGTCGCCGAGCGCGTACGACAGGCGCAGATAGCCGGGCGTGCCGAAGGCCTCACCCGGGACGACGGCGACCTCGGCCTCCTCCAGGATCAGCGCGGCCAGCTCGACGGTGTCCTGCGGGCGCTTGCCGCGGATCTCCTTGCCGAGCAGGGCCTTCACCGACGGGTAGGCGTAGAAGGCGCCCTCCGGCTCCGGGCAGAGCACGCCGTCGATCTCGTTGAGCATCCGCACGATGGTCTTGCGGCGCCGGTCGAAGGCCTCGCGCATCGTCGCGACGGCGTCCAGGTCGCCGGAGACGGCGGCCAGGGCGGCCACCTGGGCCACGTTGGAGACGTTCGAGGTGGCGTGCGACTGCAGGTTCGTCGCGGCCTTGACCACGTCCTTCGGGCCGATGACCCAGCCCACGCGCCAGCCGGTCATGGCGTACGTCTTCGCCACACCGTTGACCACGATGCACTTGTCGCGCAGCTCGGGCAGCAGCGCGGGCAGGGACACCGCGGCGGCGCCGCCGTAGACCAGGTGCTCGTAGATCTCGTCGGTGAGCACCCACAGGCCGTGCTCGGCGGCCCAGCGGCCGATCGCCTCGGTCTCGGCCTCGGAGTACACCGCGCCGGTCGGGTTGGACGGGGAGACGAACAGGACGACCTTCGTCTTCTCCGTGCGCGCCGCCTCCAGCTGCTCGACGGAGACGCGGTAGCCGGTCGTCTCGTCGGCCACGACCTCGACCGGGACACCGCCCGCGAGGCGGATCGACTCCGGGTACGTCGTCCAGTACGGCGCCGGGACGATGACCTCGTCGCCCGGGTCGAGGATCGCGGCGAACGCCTCGTAGATGGCCTGCTTGCCGCCGTTGGTGACGAGGATCTGCGAGACGTCGGGTTCCCAGCCGGAGTCGCGCAGCGTCTTCGCGGCGATCGCGGCCTTCAGCTCGGGCAGGCCGCCGGCCGGGGTGTAGCGGTGGAACTTGGGGTTCTTGCAGGCCTCGACGGCCGCCTCGACGATGTAGTCCGGGGTCGGGAAGTCGGGCTCACCGGCGCCGAAGCCGATCACCGGACGCCCGGCGGCCTTCAGGGCCTTGGCCTTGGCGTCCACGGCGAGGGTGGCGGACTCGGAGATCGCGCCGACTCGGGCGGAGACCCGGCGCTCGGTGGGTGGGGTTGCAGCGCTCATGAGGCCATCGTTTCAGATCGGAAACCCCCGCGGCATGCCGGTTTCACTTGTAGGTTGACACAGCCGGTCCGCGAGCCCTTGAAGGCACGGACCGGCTCGTCCGGGGACACGGCGGCGGTGGGCGTCGACCGGGCCGGCGTCACCGGGATTCCCGGTGGGGGCGGCCGTCGGACCCCAGCCCGCCAGGGTGGATGCGACCCTCGACGGCGCGGCCGGCGGTGGCGCGGAGCGCGACGAAGCGTGATCGGACGAGCGCGCGGCCCGGTCGTTCACGGCTGAGAAGGCGGCAGACCGGACAGCTGGGGGGCGGGCGTGAACAAGGATCCGAATCCGGTCCCCGGCCAGGACGATCTTTGGCCAGGTGGCTCCGGACGGGCGCTTTCTGTTCGACGCCGGGCCGCGGACCACGTACACTCTCACCTCGTTGGCCTTCAACAGCCGCCGCCACAACCGGTGCACACCGCGCACCCGGCCGGATGCGGTACGTTGGGGGACACACAAAGGGTCGTAGCTCAATTGGTAGAGCACCGGTCTCCAAAACCGGCGGTTGGGGGTTCAAGTCCCTCCGGCCCTGCTACACACACCGCCAGGATGTGTGCGCATGTACGTACAGCAATGCACCGCCGTGCGGCTCAGAAACCGGGCGCGGCACGGCCACGACCCGGGACCAGGTGAGGACGAATGACGGACGCCGTGGGCTCCATCGACACGCCTGACGCCCAGGACGAGCTGCCGGAGTCCAAGAAGAAGGCCCGCAAGGGCGGCAAGCGCGCCAAGAAGGGCCCGCTGAAGCGCCTGGCCACCTTCTACCGCCAGATCATCGCGGAGCTCCGCAAGGTCGTCTGGCCGACGCGTAACCAGCTGACGTCGTACACCACCGTGGTGATCTTCTTTGTCGCCATCATGATCGCGCTGGTGACCGTGATTGACTATGGGCTCAACCACGCGGCCAAGTACGTCTTCGGCTGAGTCAAGAGCGAAGGGCGCCGTGGCACCGGCGCCCGTTTTCGCATGTTCCACCCCTATGTATCCAGGAAGAAGCAGCCATCGTGTCTGACCCGAACCTGAACGACGACGCCATCGAGTCTCGCGGGACCGCTGCCGAGGTGGTGGACGACGAGCTCGATATCGTCGAGGGCGCGGACGAGCAGGACGAGTTCGAGGCTGCCGAGGCCGAGGCGGGGGAGCCGGCCGAAGAGGCTGCCCTGAACGTCGAGGACGAAGAGGACGAGGAAGCCGGCGAGGAGGCCGCCGAAGAGGCTGCAGAGGAGGAGCCGGCCGCCCCCGTCGACCCCGTCCAGGCCCTGCGCGAGGAACTGCGCACCCTGCCCGGCGAGTGGTACGTCATCCACACCTACGCCGGTTACGAGAACCGCGTGAAGACCAACCTGGAGCAGCGCGCCGTCTCGCTGAACGTCGAGGACTACATCTTCCAGGCCGAGGTGCCGCAGGAAGAGGTCGTCCAGATCAAGAACGGCGACCGCAAGACGATCAAGCAGAACAAGCTGCCGGGTTACGTCCTGGTCCGCATGGACCTGACCAACGAGTCCTGGGGCGTCGTCCGCAACACCCCGGGCGTCACCGGCTTCGTCGGCAACGCCTACGACCCGTACCCGCTGACCCTGGACGAGATCGTCAAGATGCTCGCCCCGGAGGCCGAGGAGAAGGCGGCTCGCGAGGCCGCCGAGGCCGAGGGCAAGCCCGCTCCGCAGCGCAAGGTCGAGGTCCAGGTGCTGGACTTCGAGGTCGGCGACTCGGTCACCGTCACCGACGGTCCGTTCGCCACGCTGCAGGCGACCATCAACGAGATCAACCCCGACTCGAAGAAGGTCAAGGGCCTGGTCGAGATCTTCGGCCGCGAGACGCCGGTCGAGCTGTCCTTCGACCAGATCCAGAAGAACTAGTCCATTTCTGGACGTCGCTCTTCCGCGCAGGTCAGGCGGGCTGTCTCAGCCGGTCTGACCTGCTCGGTTTTTAGCCGCGCATCTATACCCGTTATCGTTGTGCGGTATGCCTGCGTCAGGATCGCGATCCTCGCGCGGGCATGGACCCGAATGAAAGGACCCGGAGAGCTATGCCTCCCAAGAAGAAGAAGGTCACGGGGCTCATCAAGCTCCAGATCCAGGCCGGTGCCGCCAACCCGGCTCCGCCGGTCGGCCCCGCGCTGGGTCAGCACGGTGTCAACATCATGGAGTTCTGCAAGGCCTACAACGCCGCGACCGAGTCGCAGCGCGGTTGGGTCATCCCGGTGGAGATCACGGTCTACGAGGACCGTTCCTTCACCTTCATCACCAAGACGCCGCCGGCCGCGAAGATGATCCTCAAGGCCGCGGGCATCGAGAAGGGCTCCGGCGAGCCGCACAAGACCAAGGTCGCCAAGATCACCGAGGCGCAGGTCCGCGAGATCGCCCAGACCAAGATGCCCGACCTGAACGCGAACGACCTGGACGCCGCGGCGAAGATCATCGCCGGCACCGCGCGTTCCATGGGCGTCACGGTCGAGGGCTGAACCCCACCCCAGTAGTCATGCGGCCGTAGCCGGTCGCACGTGGCAGGGCCTGCTCGGCCCAGAGACCACGACTCCTTTCAGAACACACAGGAGCAAGTTGTGAGCAAGCGCAGCAAGGCTCTCCGCGCTGCGGACGCCAAGGTCGACCGGGAGAAGCTGTACGCCCCGCTCGAGGCCGTCCGTCTCGCCAAGGAGACCTCCACGACCAAGTTCGACGGCACCGTCGAGGTCGCCTTCCGTCTGGGTGTCGACCCGCGCAAGGCCGACCAGATGGTCCGTGGCACCGTGAACCTTCCGCACGGCACCGGTAAGACCGCCCGGGTCCTGGTCTTCGCGACCGGTGACCGTGCCGAGGCCGCGCGTGCCGCGGGCGCCGACATCGTCGGCGCCGACGAGCTGATCGACGAGGTGGCGAAGGGCCGTCTGGACTTCGACGCCGTCGTCGCCACCCCGGACCTCATGGGCAAGGTCGGCCGCCTCGGCCGCGTCCTCGGCCCGCGTGGTCTGATGCCGAACCCGAAGACCGGCACCGTGACCCCGGACACCGCCAAGGCCGTGACCGAGATCAAGGGCGGCAAGATCGAGTTCCGCGTCGACAAGCACTCGAACCTGCACTTCATCATCGGCAAGGCGTCCTTCGACGACGCCAAGCTGGTGGAGAACTACGGCGCCGCGCTGGAGGAGATCCTCCGTCTGAAGCCGTCCGCCGCCAAGGGTCGCTACATCAAGAAGGCCGCCATCACCACCACGATGGGCCCCGGCATCCCGGTCGACCCGAACCGCACCCGCAACCTCCTCGTCGAGGAGGACCCGGCCGCCGTCTGAGCCCTCCGCTCAGCCCGGTAGCCGCGTCAGGTACGCGTGAGTAAGGGCGGGCCCTGCAACCTTCCAGGTGCGGGGCCCGTCCTTTCTTCGTACGAGCTTTCTTTGCTGGGCCTTTCGAACGGCTGTCAGTGGCCTGGGCTACGGTGCAGGCACTCGACTTGCATGGGGGTAGGACAAGATGAAGAGCACGACGGCGCGCCGGATGACCCTTTCCGTGGCGGTGGTGGCCGCGCTGACCGGGGTGGCCGCGTGCGGTTCCTCGGACTCCGGGAAGGGCGGCAAGGCGGCCGGCGGCGGCGCGATCCACCTCAGCCCCGTCGCCGCCGTTCTGCGCACCGCCGAGCAGTCCACCGACAAGGCGGACTCGGCCAAGGTGCACTCCACCATGTCCCTGGGCAACCTGATGTCGGCGACCGGGGACGGCGCCCTCGCCTGGGGCCACGGCATCAAGGGCGACCTCACCATGACGTACACCGGCGGGCAGCTGGCCCAGATGATGCGCAAGACCGGTACCGCGTCGATGCAGGCCCGCTATCTGCCGGACGCCTACTACGTGAAGATGAGCGAGGCGTTCGCCCGGCAGACGGGCGGCAAGCACTGGGTCAGGTACGCGTACGACGACCTCGCCAAGTTCGCCGGCGCCTCCGGTTCGTACCTGAAGGACCAGGCCCAGACGTCGTCGCCGAACCAGGCCGTGAAGATGCTGCTGGCCTCGGGTGACGTGAAGAAGGTCGGCGAGGAGACGGTCTCCGGCGTCCACACCCGGCACTACGCGGGCACGGTGAACGTCGCCGACCTCGCGGGCCGGAGCAGCAACCTCAGCGCGGACCAGCTGGCGGCCCTGAAGAAGCAGCTCGACCAGGCGGGCGTCACCACCGACACCATCGACATCTGGATCAACGACCAGAACCTGCTGGTGAAGAAGACCGAGAAGGCGGACACGGCCAAGGGCACGCTGACCAGCAGCGCGTCCTACAGCGACTACGGCGTGCCGGTCTCCGCCGAGGCGCCGTCGGCCAGCGACACCAAGGACTTCAAGGACCTGATGAAGTCCCTCGGGACCCACGGCTCGGGGACGACGTCGAGCGGTTCCGCCACCGGCACCTCCTCCTGAACCACCGGCACCCTCTCCGCCATCCAGAGGCGGACGCAGACCGCCCGGGACACGCCCGCGAACTCGCCGGCGCGCCGACCCCGCACCGGCGTCCGCGCGGCCGGCGAGGCCAGGGGGCCGGCAGCGGTGTCCGTGGCCCGCGCGGCGCGCGACTGGGCAGGCCCGGATCCGGAGCCGGATCCGGGCCGACGGCCGGGTCGCCGCCGGGCCTCCGGCGGGCCGGGCGGTGATCATCTTCCACTGAAGCCTCGTGCCGCGGTCGCCCCGGAGCCCTACGGCCGAGCCGTGGAGAGCAGCCCGTGTCGCGGAAGCCGCGGCTGCGCCGTGCAGAGCGGCCCATGGGGCAGTGTGTGTGGCCCATGCCGCAGAACTCGCGGCTCGCCCGCATGTACGGCTGCCCGTGTCGCAGCGCGTGTGGCCCGGCCGCGTGCGGCAGCCCGTGTCGCAGTACATGCGGCCCGGCCGCGTGCGGCACCCCATGGCGCAGGACTCACGGCTCGGCCCCGTGTGGCAGCCCGTGGTGCAGAACTCGCGGCTCGGCCCCGTACGGCAGCCCGTGGTGCGGAGCTGTGGCTCGGTCGGGTGCGGTGGCCGGCGCGGAGGTCCGCCGGTCGGGTCGGTTACGGGTCGATTTGCTCGACGGCGCTCCGGTCCCTTACTCTCTTGCAGAAGCCAAAGACCGCTGGTCGTTACCGTGCGCTCGAACGAGGGCGCGGTGGCCGAAGGATCCGCTGAAAAGTGGGCGACCCGCGCAGGTGACAGTGGAAGAACTCCCGGAGTGCGCGCGCCGAGCGCGTGTGCGGCCGGTCGAGTCCGCCCCGTGCGCCTGCGCCGGGGCGTTTCGTTTTCCCCAGTCCTCCTTCGGGTCCGCGCGGTCCGAATCACCCGGAAGGAGGCCGAGGCTCTATGGCGAGGCCCGACAAGGCTGCCGCGGTTGCGGAGCTGACGGACAAGTTCCGCAGCTCCAACGCCGCTGTGCTGACCGAGTACCGCGGTCTCACCGTGGCGCAGCTCAAGACGCTGCGCCGGTCGCTCGGTGAGAACGCCCAGTACGCCGTGGTGAAGAACACGCTGACCAAGATTGCGGCCAAGGAGGCCGGGATCACGCTGGAGGACCAGCTCTTCGCTGGCCCGACGGCCGTCGCCTTCGTCACCGGTGACCCGGTGGAGTCGGCGAAGGGTCTGCGTGACTTCGCCAAGGACAACCCCAATCTCGTCATCAAGGGCGGTGTTCTCGAGGGCAAGGCCCTCTCCGCCGACGAGATCAAGAAGCTTGCGGACCTCGAGTCCCGCGAGGTTCTGCTCAGCAAGCTGGCCGGTGCCTTCAAGGGCAAGCAGTCCCAGGCTGCTCAGCTCTTCCAGGCGCTGCCGTCGAAGCTCGTCCGCACCGTGGACGCGCTGCGCGCCAAGCAGGCCGAGCAGGGCGGTGCCGAGTAATTCGGCTCGCTTTCTGACCCGCACCAACGGCGCGGGTCGCAGCGGGCCGACGTACGCCCGCCTTACCCAGTACATCCGGCACCTGCCGATTTGAGTGGAAGGACCGCCATCATGGCGAAGCTCAGCCAGGAAGACCTGCTCGCCCAGTTCGAGGAGATGACCCTCATCGAGCTCTCCGAGTTCGTGAAGGCCTTCGAGGAGAAGTTCGACGTCACCGCCGCCGCTGCCGTCGCCGTCGCCGGCCCGGCCGGCCCGGCCGCCCCGGCCGAGGCCGAGGAGGAGAAGGACGAGTTCGACGTCATCCTCACCGGCGCCGGCGACAAGAAGATCCAGGTCATCAAGGTCGTGCGTGAGCTGACCTCCCTGGGTCTGAAGGAGGCCAAGGACCTCGTCGACGGCACCCCGAAGCCGGTCCTCGAGAAGGTCAACAAGGAAGCCGCCGACAAGGCCGCCGAGGCCCTCAAGGGCGCCGGCGCCTCCGTCGAGGTCAAGTAAGACCTTTCGGGTCCACCAGGACTCGAACGCGCGCTGAGCGCAGCCCCGTGGCACCCTGAAGAGTGCCCCGCAGGGCTGTAACGCGAACGCACCGAAGAGCGATCATCCATCCGGGTGGTCGCTCTTCGGCGTATCCGGAGGACCGACCACGGTTGCCTTGCACTCGCGACGGCGAGGGGTATGGTGATCTTCGTCGTGTCTCCGGCCAGTCTCGTTTGGACTGAGGGGCCTTGACGAACCGCACGCAGCGCGCAATTCTCAGGACGCGTCGTCACAAGGATCCGAATCCGAGGCATGGATCGACGGCGAAGAGGGCAGTATCAACGTGCGTTGAGGGCAGGCATGCCGAGGGCGTTGACAAGAGCGGTGAGCACAGCGAGGGTCTCGACAAACCCGCACTGGACATCAGTGTGCCAAGTGGCTACACTGACCCTTTGCGCTGCCTGTTAGCTGTCCCCTGCCCGTCACCAGGGGTCTGCCCTCACTCGAGCATCGACGACAAAAGCTTCCTTGACCTGGGGTTTCTGTCTCTGTGTGCGGGGGAGGGGCCGGTACGCGCGTAGTGAGTCCGAGCCCTCGGAAGGACCCCCTCTTGGCCGCCTCGCGCAATGCCTCGACCGCGAATACGAACAACGGCGCCAGCACCGCCCCGCTGCGCATCTCCTTTGCAAAGATCAAGGAGCCTCTCGAGGTTCCGAACCTGCTCGCGCTGCAGACCGAGAGCTTCGACTGGCTGCTCGGTAACACCGCCTGGCAGAGTCGGGTCGAGGAGGCTCTGGAGAACGGTCAGGACGTCCCCACCAAGTCCGGTCTGGAGGAGATCTTCGAGGAGATCTCCCCGATCGAGGACTTCTCCGGGTCGATGTCCCTGACGTTCCGGGACCACCGCTTCGAGCCGCCGAAGAACTCCATTGACGAGTGCAAGGAGCGCGACTTCACGTACGCCGCCCCGCTCTTCGTCACCGCCGAGTTCACCAACAACGAGACCGGTGAGATCAAGTCCCAGACGGTCTTCATGGGCGACTTCCCGCTCATGACGAACAAGGGCACCTTCGTCATCAACGGCACCGAGCGTGTCGTGGTGTCTCAGCTGGTCCGTTCCCCCGGTGTCTACTTCGACTCCAGCATCGACAAGACGTCCGACAAGGACATCTTCTCCGCCAAGATCATCCCGTCCCGGGGTGCCTGGCTGGAGATGGAGATCGACAAGCGCGACATGGTCGGTGTCCGCATCGACCGCAAGCGCAAGCAGTCGGTCACCGTGCTGCTCAAGGCGCTCGGCTGGACGACCGAGCAGATCCTCGAGGAGTTCGGCGAGTACGAGTCCATGCGCGCCACCCTGGAGAAGGACCACACCCAGGGCCAGGACGACGCGCTGCTCGACATCTACCGCAAGCTGCGCCCGGGCGAGCCCCCCACGCGTGAGGCCGCGCAGACGCTGCTGGAGAACCTCTACTTCAACCCCAAGCGCTACGACCTCGCCAAGGTCGGCCGCTACAAGGTGAACAAGAAGCTCGGTGCGGACGAGCCGCTGGACGCCGGTGTGCTCACCACCGACGACGTCATCGCCACCATCAAGTACCTGGTGAAGCTGCACGCCGGCGAGACCGAGACGATCGGCGAGTCCGGCCGCTCGATCATGGTCGAGACCGACGACATCGACCACTTCGGCAACCGTCGTATCCGCAGCGTCGGCGAGCTGATCCAGAACCAGGTCCGTACGGGTCTCGCCCGTATGGAGCGTGTCGTGCGCGAGCGCATGACCACGCAGGACGTCGAGGCGATCACGCCGCAGACCCTGATCAACATCCGGCCGGTCGTCGCCTCCATCAAGGAGTTCTTCGGCACCAGCCAGCTGTCCCAGTTCATGGACCAGAACAACCCGCTGTCGGGGCTGACGCACAAGCGTCGTCTGAACGCCCTCGGCCCGGGTGGTCTCTCCCGTGAGCGGGCCGGCTTCGAGGTCCGTGACGTGCACCCCTCGCACTACGGCCGCATGTGCCCGATCGAGACGCCCGAAGGCCCGAACATCGGTCTGATCGGCTCGCTCGCCTCCTACGGCCGGGTCAACGCGTTCGGTTTCATCGAGACGCCGTACCGCAAGGTCGTCGACGGCCAGGTCACCGACGAGGTCGACTACCTGACCGCCGACGAGGAGGACCGCTTCGTCATCGCGCAGGCCAACGCGCCGCTGAACGACGAGATGCGGTTCGCCGAGGCCCGCGTGCTGGTCCGCCGCCGTGGCGGCGAGGTCGACTACGTCGGCCCCGAGGACGTGGACTACATGGACGTCTCGCCGCGCCAGATGGTGTCGGTCGCGACCGCCATGATCCCCTTCCTCGAGCACGACGACGCCAACCGTGCCCTCATGGGCGCGAACATGATGCGTCAGGCCGTGCCGCTGATTAAGTCCGAGGCGCCGCTCGTCGGCACCGGCATGGAGTACCGCTCCGCGGTCGACGCCGGCGACGTGGTCAAGGCCGAGAAGGACGGTGTGGTCCAGGAGGTCTCCGCGGACTACATCACCACCGCCAACGACGACGGCACGTACATCACGTACCGCCTGGCCAAGTTCTCCCGGTCCAACCAGGGCACCTCGGTCAACCAGAAGGTCATCGTCAACGAGGGCGACCGCGTCATCACCGGCCAGGTCCTGGCCGACGGCCCGGCCACCCAGAACGGCGAGATGGCCCTCGGCAAGAACCTGCTCGTGGCGTTCATGCCGTGGGAGGGTCACAACTACGAGGACGCGATCATCCTGTCGCAGCGCCTCGTGCAGGACGACGTCCTCTCCTCGATCCACATCGAGGAGCACGAGGTCGACGCCCGTGACACCAAGCTCGGCCCCGAGGAGATCACCCGGGACATCCCGAACGTCTCCGAGGAGGTCCTCGCCGACCTCGACGAGCGCGGCATCATCCGCATCGGTGCCGAGGTCATCGCCGGTGACATCCTCGTCGGCAAGGTGACCCCGAAGGGTGAGACCGAGCTGACCCCGGAGGAGCGCCTGCTGCGCGCGATCTTCGGTGAGAAGGCCCGTGAGGTCCGTGACACCTCGCTGAAGGTGCCGCACGGCGAGACCGGCAAGGTCATCGGTGTGCGCGTCTTCGACCGCGAGGAGGGCGACGAGCTGCCGCCGGGCGTGAACCAGCTGGTCCGCGTCTACGTCGCGCAGAAGCGCAAGATCACCGACGGTGACAAGCTCGCCGGCCGCCACGGCAACAAGGGTGTCATCTCGAAGATCCTGCCGATCGAGGACATGCCGTTCCTGGAGGACGGCACCCCGGTCGACATCATCCTCAACCCGCTGGGTGTGCCGTCCCGAATGAACCCGGGACAGGTCCTGGAGATCCACCTCGGCTGGCTCGCCAGCCGCGGCTGGGACGTCTCCGGCCTCGCGGACGAGTGGGCCCAGCGCCTGCAGGCCATCGGCGCCGACCAGGTCGCCCCGCGCACCAACGTCGCGACCCCGGTCTTCGACGGTGCCCGCGAGGACGAGCTGGCGGGTCTGCTGCAGCACACCATCCCGAACCGCGACGGCGAGCGCATGGTCCTCCCGTCCGGCAAGGCGCGGCTGTTCGACGGCCGCAGCGGTGAGCCGTTCCCGGACCCGATCTCGGTCGGCTACATGTACATCCTGAAGCTGCACCACCTGGTCGACGACAAGCTGCACGCCCGCTCGACCGGTCCGTACTCGATGATCACCCAGCAGCCGCTGGGTGGTAAGGCGCAGTTCGGTGGCCAGCGGTTCGGTGAGATGGAGGTGTGGGCCCTCGAGGCCTACGGCGCCGCGTACGCCCTCCAGGAGCTGCTGACCATCAAGTCCGACGACGTCACCGGCCGCGTGAAGGTCTACGAGGCCATCGTCAAGGGCGAGAACATCCCCGAGCCCGGCATCCCCGAGTCCTTCAAGGTGCTCATCAAGGAGATGCAGTCGCTCTGCCTGAACGTGGAGGTGCTGTCCAGCGACGGTATGTCCATCGAGATGCGCGACACCGACGAGGACGTCTTCCGCGCTGCGGAGGAGCTCGGTATCGACCTGTCCCGGCGCGAGCCGAGCAGCGTCGAAGAGGTCTGACGGGAGTCCGGCGGGGCCCTCACCCACAGGGCCCCGCCGACCCCCAGGCCCCCGTTTCAGACCAAAGACTTTCGACCCTGAGAGGGATTGACGCATAGTGCTCGACGTCAACTTCTTCGACGAGCTCCGGATCGGCCTGGCCACCGCTGACGACATCCGTCAGTGGAGCCACGGCGAGGTCAAGAAGCCCGAGACCATCAACTACCGCACCCTCAAGCCCGAAAAGGACGGACTCTTCTGCGAGAAGATCTTCGGTCCGACCCGGGACTGGGAGTGCTACTGCGGCAAGTACAAGCGCGTCCGCTTCAAGGGCATCATCTGCGAGCGCTGTGGCGTCGAGGTCACGCGCGCCAAGGTGCGCCGTGAGCGGATGGGCCACATCGAGCTGGCCGCGCCCGTCACGCACATCTGGTACTTCAAGGGTGTCCCGTCGCGCCTCGGCTACCTGCTGGACCTGGCGCCGAAGGACCTCGAGAAGGTCATCTACTTCGCCGCGTACATGATCACGTACGTCGACGAGGAGCGTCGTACCCGCGACCTGCCCTCCCTGGAGGCGCACGTCTCCGTCGAGCGCCAGCAGATCGAGAACCGCCGGGACGCCGACCTGGAGGCCCGCGCCAAGAAGCTCGAGACCGACCTGGCCGAGCTGGAGGCCGAGGGCGCCAAGGCCGACGTGCGCCGCAAGGTGCGCGAGGGTGCCGAGCGCGAGATGAAGCAGCTGCGCGACCGTGCGCAGCGCGAGATCGACCGCCTCGACGAGGTGTGGACCCGGTTCAAGAACCTCAAGGTCCAGGACCTCGAGGGCGACGAGCTGCTCTACCGCGAGCTGCGTGACCGCTTCGGCACGTACTTCGACGGCTCGATGGGTGCCGCGGCGCTGCAGAAGCGCCTGGAGTCCTTCGACCTGGAGGAGGAGGCCGAGCGCCTCCGCGAGATCATCCGCACCGGCAAGGGCCAGAAGAAGACCCGCGCCCTGAAGCGGCTGAAGGTCGTCTCCGCGTTCCTGCAGACCTCCAACAGCCCCAAGGGCATGGTCCTGGACTGCGTCCCGGTCATCCCGCCGGACCTGCGTCCGATGGTGCAGCTGGACGGTGGCCGCTTCGCGACCTCCGACCTGAACGACCTGTACCGCCGTGTGATCAACCGCAACAACCGCCTGAAGCGGCTTCTCGACCTCGGCGCGCCCGAGATCATCGTGAACAACGAGAAGCGCATGCTCCAGGAGGCCGTCGACGCCCTGTTCGACAACGGCCGTCGTGGCCGCCCGGTGACGGGCCCCGGCAACCGTCCGCTGAAGTCCCTCAGCGACATGCTGAAGGGCAAGCAGGGGCGATTCCGTCAGAACCTGCTCGGTAAGCGAGTCGACTACTCCGCGCGTTCCGTCATCGTCGTCGGTCCGCAGCTGAAGCTGCACCAGTGCGGTCTGCCCAAGGCCATGGCGCTGGAGCTGTTCAAGCCGTTCGTGATGAAGCGCCTGGTCGACCTGAACCACGCGCAGAACATCAAGAGCGCCAAGCGCATGGTGGAGCGCGGCCGTACGGTCGTGTACGACGTCCTCGAAGAGGTCATCGCCGAGCACCCGGTGCTGCTGAACCGTGCTCCCACCCTGCACCGCCTCGGCATCCAGGCCTTCGAGCCGCAGCTGGTCGAGGGCAAGGCCATCCAGATCCACCCGCTCGTCTGCACCGCGTTCAACGCGGACTTCGACGGTGACCAGATGGCCGTGCACCTGCCGCTGTCCGCGGAGGCGCAGGCCGAGGCCCGCATCCTGATGCTGTCCTCGAACAACATCCTCAAGCCGGCCGACGGCCGTCCGGTGACGATGCCGACCCAGGACATGGTCCTCGGTCTGTTCTTCCTCACCACCGACGGCGAGCTGCGTGACACCAAGGGCGAGGGCCGGTCGTTCGGCTCCACGGCCGAGGCGATCATGGCGTTCGACGCCGGCGAGCTGGCCCTGCAGTCGGCGATCGACATCCGCTTCCCGGTGGGTACCATCCCGCCGCGCGGCTGGACCCCGCCGGCGCGCGAGGAGGGCGAGCCCGAGTGGCAGCAGGGTGACACCTTCCGCCTGCGGACGACCCTGGGCCGTGCGCTCTTCAACGAGCTGCTGCCTGAGGACTACCCGTTCGTGGACTACTCGGTGGGCAAGAAGCAGCTCTCCGAGATCGTCAACGACCTCGCCGAGCGCTACCCGAAGGTCATCGTGGCGGCGACGCTCGACAACCTGAAGGCGGCCGGCTTCTACTGGGCCACCCGTTCCGGTGTCACCGTCGCCATCTCCGACGTCGTCGTTCCCGAGGCGAAGAAGGAGATCGTCCGCGGCTACGAGGCGCAGGACGAGAAGGTCCAGAAGCAGTACGAGCGCGGTCTGATCACCAAGGAAGAGCGCACTCAGGAGCTCATCGCGATCTGGACCAAGGCGACCAACGAGGTCGCCGAGGCGATGAACGAGAACTTCCCCAAGACCAACCCCATCTTCATGATGGTTGACTCGGGTGCCCGAGGAAACATGATGCAGATGCGGCAGATCGCCGGTATGCGTGGTCTGGTGTCGAACGCGAAGAACGAGACCATCCCGCGTCCGATCAAGGCGTCCTTCCGTGAGGGCCTGTCCGTGCTGGAGTACTTCATCTCCACGCACGGTGCCCGTAAGGGTCTGGCGGACACCGCCCTGCGTACCGCCGACTCGGGTTACCTGACCCGTCGTCTGGTGGACGTCTCGCAGGACGTCATCATCCGCGAGGAGGACTGCGGCACCGAGCGCGGCCTCAAGCTGGCGATCGCCGAGCGTGGCGAGGGCGGTGTCCTGCGCAAGACGGACAACGTCGAGACGTCCGTGTACGCGCGCTGCCTCGCCGAGGACATCGTGGTCGACGGCAGGGTGCTGGCCCCGGCCGGTACCGACCTCGGCGACGTGCTCATCGACGAGCTGGTCAAGAACGGTGTCGCGGAGGTCAAGACCCGCTCGGTCCTGACCTGTGAGTCCGCCGTCGGCACCTGCGCGATGTGCTACGGCCGTTCGCTGGCCACCGGCAAGCTGGTCGACATCGGTGAGGCGGTCGGCATCATCGCCGCCCAGTCCATCGGTGAGCCCGGTACCCAGCTGACGATGCGTACCTTCCACACCGGTGGTGTGGCCGGTGACGACATCACCCAGGGTCTGCCGCGTGTCGTCGAGCTCTTCGAGGCCCGTACCCCGAAGGGTGTCGCCCCGATCTCCGAGGCCTCCGGCCGCGTGCGGATCGAGGAGACCGAGAAGACCAAGAAGCTCGTCGTCACCCCGGACGACGGCAGCGACGAGACGGCCTACCCGATCTCCAAGCGCGCCAAGGTCCTGGTCAGCGAGGGCGAGCACGTCGAGGTGGGCCAGCAGCTCACCGTGGGTGCCACCAACCCGCACGACGTGCTGCGCATCCTGGGTCAGCGTGCCGTCCAGGTCCACCTGGTCGGCGAGGTCCAGAAGGTCTACAACTCGCAGGGTGTGTCGATCCACGACAAGCACATCGAGATCATCATCCGGCAGATGCTCCGCCGTGTGACGATCATCGAGTCCGGCGACGCCGAGCTGCTGCCCGGCGAGCTGGTCGAGCGCTCGAAGTTCGAGACCGAGAACCGTCGTGTGGTCCAGGAGGGCGGTCACCCGGCCTCCGGTCGTCCGCAGCTGATGGGTATCACCAAGGCCTCGCTGGCGACGGAGTCCTGGCTGTCGGCCGCCTCCTTCCAGGAGACGACCCGAGTTCTGACGGACGCGGCGATCAACGCCAAGTCCGACAGCCTCATCGGCCTCAAGGAGAACGTCATCATCGGTAAGCTCATCCCGGCCGGTACGGGCCTGTCCCGCTACCGCAACATCCGGGTCGAGCCGACCGAGGAGGCCAAGGCCGCGATGTACTCGGCCGTCGGCTACGACGACATCGACTACTCGCCGTTCGGCACCGGCTCCGGCCAGGCCGTTCCGCTGGAGGACTACGACTACGGTCCGTACAACCAGTAAGCGGGCAGCATGAGTTGAAGGGCGACCACTCCCGGTGGGAGTGGCCGCCCTTCGGCGTACGTGCGCGCGGTGCGATCAGGCGTACGTGCTCGCGGTGCGATCAGGGGGTGTCAGCCCTCGACCCAGCCGTGGCTCTTGCCGAGCTGCACCAGCTGCCGGCGGAGCTGGGTGATCTGTTCCCCGGTCAGCCATGGGGCCGACGTCAGCAGGAGTTCCGTCACCTCGAAGCTGTACTCCGCGACGCTGAGCACATCGCACGTGGGATCTTCGGCGTCCTCGGGTCCGCCGGTGAAAGCCTGCACGGACGGAGGTACCTGGAGCCGCGCCGGCGGAGGCATCATGGGCGGTTGCGCCCGGTCGGCAAGCCGCACGGAAGACGCCTTGGGCCCGCGGTCGCCCTCCTCGATCTCGAACTCGACCCACGTCCCGGACCGCAGGGAGGACTCCGGTATCAGGAGATCGTTCGCGTGCAGGAAGACGTCCTCCCCGCCGTGCTCGGGGGCGATGAACCCGTAGCCCCGCACCCCGTCGAACCGCAGAACCTTACCGACAGCCATCCGAACCCCGTTACCACCTTCTCGGGCCCCTCGCCCGAACACCTGCGGTGATCCTAGTCTCGCGGCTCGCCCGGGTTACGTGGTTGGCCTATTCATTTTGACCCAGCTGGATGAGGTAGGTACGCTCAGACCTTGTGCCTGGGGTGTGCCCTGGCTCGCGTGCGTGCCTTCAGACCGCATGGCGAGCCGCGACCGGCCACCGTAATCTGCGCCCTTTCGCCTTGCGGCGAGAATCCGCGGGATTCGACACACCCGACCGCGTGGGTCGGCGAAGTTCCAGGTTAGCTGTACCCATCGGCACACAGAAACCGGAGAAGTAGTGCCTACGATCCAGCAGCTGGTCCGTAAGGGCCGGCAGGACAAGGTCGAGAAGAACAAGACGCCCGCACTCGAGGGTTCCCCTCAGCGTCGCGGCGTCTGCACGCGTGTGTTCACGACCACCCCGAAGAAGCCGAACTCGGCCCTCCGCAAGGTCGCGCGTGTGCGTCTGACCAGCGGCATCGAGGTCACCGCTTACATTCCGGGTGAGGGACACAACCTGCAGGAGCACTCCATCGTGCTCGTGCGCGGCGGCCGTGTGAAGGACCTGCCGGGTGTTCGCTACAAGATCATCCGCGGTTCGCTCGACACCCAGGGTGTCAAGAACCGCAAGCAGGCCCGCAGCCGCTACGGCGCCAAGAAGGAGAAGTAAGAATGCCTCGTAAGGGCCCCGCCCCGAAGCGCCCGGTCATCATCGACCCGGTCTACGGCTCTCCTCTGGTGACCTCCCTGATCAACAAGGTGCTGCTGAACGGCAAGCGCTCGACTGCCGAGCGGATCGTTTACGGCGCCATGGAGGGCCTGCGCGAGAAGACCGGCAACGACCCGGTCATCACGCTCAAGCGCGCTCTCGAGAACATCAAGCCGACCCTCGAGGTCAAGTCCCGCCGTGTCGGTGGCGCCACCTACCAGGTCCCGGTCGAGGTCAAGCCCGGCCGTGCCAACACCCTGGCGCTGCGCTGGCTGGTCGGTTACTCCCGCGCCCGTCGCGAGAAGACCATGACCGAGCGTCTGCTCAACGAGCTCCTCGACGCGTCCAACGGCCTCGGTGCCGCTGTGAAGAAGCGCGAGGACACGCACAAGATGGCCGAGTCCAACAAGGCCTTCGCGCACTACCGCTGGTAGTCGCAGTCCACATCGAGACCGAGAGAAGACTGAAGCCTTATGGCTACCACTTCGCTTGACCTGGCCAAGGTGCGCAACATCGGCATCATGGCCCACATCGACGCGGGCAAGACGACCACCACCGAGCGGATCCTGTTCTACACCGGTGTGTCCTACAAGATCGGTGAGGTCCACGACGGCGCTGCCACCATGGACTGGATGGAGCAGGAGCAGGAGCGTGGCATCACGATCACCTCTGCTGCCACCACCTGTCACTGGCCGCTGGAGAACGTCGACCACACCATCAACATCATCGACACGCCGGGTCACGTCGACTTCACCGTCGAGGTGGAGCGCTCCCTGCGCGTGCTCGACGGTGCCGTGACGGTGTTCGACGGCGTCGCCGGCGTTGAGCCCCAGTCCGAGACGGTGTGGCGTCAGGCGGACCGCTACGGCGTTCCGCGTATCTGCTTCGTCAACAAGCTCGACCGCACCGGTGCCGAGTTCCACCGTTGTGTCGACATGATCGTCGACCGCCTGGGCGCGCAGCCGATCGTCATGCAGCTCCCGATCGGTGCCGAGGCCGACTTCAAGGGCGTCGTGGACCTGGTCCGCATGAAGGCGCTCGTGTGGTCCGCCGAGGCCACCAAGGGTGAGATGTACGACGTCGTCGACATCCCGGACACCCACGCCGAGGCCGCCGAGGAGTGGCGCGGCAAGCTGGTCGAGGCCGTCGCCGAGAACGACGAAGAGATCATGGAGCTGTTCCTGGAGGGCCAGGAGCCCACCGAGGAGCAGCTGTACGCCGCGATCCGTCGTATCACCATCGCCTCCGGCAAGGGCACCGGCACCACCATCACCCCGGTGTTCTGCGGTACCGCGTTCAAGAACAAGGGTGTCCAGCCCCTGCTCGACGCGGTCGTGCGCTACCTCCCCTCGCCCGTTGACATCGAGGCCATCGAGGGCCACGCGGTCAACGACGCGGAGGAGATCGTCAAGCGCAAGCCGTCCGACGACGAGCCGCTGTCGGCGCTGGCGTTCAAGATCATGAGCGACCCGCACCTCGGCAAGCTCACCTTCGTCCGGGTCTACTCGGGCCGCCTGGAGTCCGGCACCGCCGTGCTGAACTCCGTCAAGGGCAAGAAGGAGCGCATCGGCAAGATCTACCGCATGCACGCCAACAAGCGTGAGGAGATCGAGTCGGTGGGCGCCGGCGACATCGTCGCCGTCATGGGCCTGAAGCAGACCACCACCGGTGAGACGCTGTCCGACGACAAGAACCCGGTCATCCTGGAGTCCATGGACTTCCCGGCGCCGGTCATCCAGGTCGCCATCGAGCCCAAGTCGAAGGGTGACCAGGAGAAGCTGGGCGTCGCGATCCAGCGCCTGGCCGAGGAGGACCCGTCCTTCCAGGTCCACTCGGACGAGGAGACCGGCCAGACCATCATCGGTGGTATGGGCGAGCTGCACCTCGAGGTGCTGGTCGACCGTATGCGCCGTGAGTTCAAGGTCGAGGCCAACGTCGGCAAGCCGCAGGTCGCGTACCGCGAGACGATCCGCAAGGCCGTCGAGCGCGTGGACTACACCCACAAGAAGCAGACCGGTGGTACCGGTCAGTTCGCCAAGGTGCAGATCGCGATCGAGCCCATCGAGGGCGGCGACGCCTCGTACGAGTTCGTGAACAAGGTGACCGGTGGTCGCATCCCGAAGGAGTACATCCCTTCGGTCGACGCCGGTGCGCAGGAGGCCATGCAGTTCGGCATCCTGGCCGGTTACGAGATGACCGGCGTGCGCGTCATCCTGATCGACGGTGGCTACCACGAGGTCGACTCCTCCGAGCTCGCCTTCAAGATCGCCGGTTCGCAGGCCTTCAAGGAGGCCGCGCGCAAGGCTTCGCCCGTGCTGCTCGAGCCGATGATGGCCGTCGAGGTCACCACGCCCGAGGACTACATGGGTGAGGTCATCGGCGACATCAACTCCCGCCGTGGCCAGATCCAGGCCATGGAGGAGCGGGCTGGTGCCCGCGTCGTGAAGGGCCTCGTGCCCCTGTCGGAGATGTTCGGCTACGTCGGCGACCTCCGCAGCAAGACGTCGGGTCGCGCAAGCTACTCGATGCAGTTCGACTCCTACGCCGAGGTTCCGCGGAACGTCGCCGAGGAGATCATCGCGAAGGCCAAGGGCGAGTAACGCACCGCGTTCACACGCTTTAGGCTTGACTCCGGAGCCTCAAGGGGCATTCAGTCGCAATCCCGGATGAATGCCCCGGGTTCCGGGCTTCCCAGCAAAGATCACCTGGCGCCGATGAAGTAAGGCGTACAGAACCACTCCACAGGAGGACCCCAGTGGCGAAGGCGAAGTTCGAGCGGACTAAGCCGCACGTCAACATCGGCACCATCGGTCACATCGACCACGGTAAGACGACCCTCACGGCCGCCATTACCAAGGTGCTGCACGACGCGTACCCGGACCTGAACGAGGCCACCCCGTTCGACAACATCGACAAGGCGCCCGAGGAGCGTCAGCGCGGTATCACCATCTCCATCGCGCACGTCGAGTACCAGACCGAGGCGCGTCACTACGCCCACGTCGACTGCCCGGGTCACGCGGACTACATCAAGAACATGATCACCGGTGCCGCCCAGATGGACGGCGCGATCCTGGTGGTCGCCGCCACCGACGGCCCGATGCCGCAGACCAAGGAGCACGTGCTCCTGGCCCGCCAGGTCGGCGTTCCGTACATCGTCGTCGCCCTGAACAAGGCCGACATGGTGGACGACGAGGAGATCCTGGAGCTCGTCGAGCTCGAGGTCCGTGAGCTCCTCTCCGAGTACGAGTTCCCCGGCGACGACGTTCCGGTCGTCAAGGTCTCCGCTCTCAAGGCCCTCGAGGGCGAGAAGGAGTGGGTGGACTCCGTCCTCAACCTGATGAACGCCGTCGACGAGTCGATCCCGCAGCCGGAGCGCGACGTCGACAAGCCGTTCCTCATGCCGATCGAGGACGTCTTCACGATCACCGGTCGCGGTACGGTCGTCACCGGCCGTATCGAGCGTGGTGTCCTGAAGGTCAACGAGACCGTCGACATCATCGGCATCAAGACCGAGAAGACCACCACCACGGTCACCGGTATCGAGATGTTCCGCAAGCTGCTCGACGAGGGCCAGGCCGGTGAGAACGTCGGTCTGCTGCTCCGTGGCATCAAGCGCGAGGACGTCGAGCGCGGCCAGGTCATCATCAAGCCGGGCTCGGTCACCCCGCACACGGAGTTCGAGGCCCAGGCCTACATCCTGTCCAAGGACGAGGGTGGCCGCCACACGCCGTTCTTCAACAACTACCGCCCGCAGTTCTACTTCCGTACGACGGACGTGACCGGCGTGGTGACCCTCCCCGAGGGCACCGAGATGGTCATGCCGGGTGACAACACCGAGATGACGGTGTCGCTCATCCAGCCCGTCGCCATGGAAGAGGGCCTGAAGTTCGCCATCCGTGAGGGTGGCCGCACCGTGGGCGCCGGCCAGGTCACCAAGATCGTCAAGTAAGTTCCGCTTGCTTGAGGGTCACTGCTTGACCCAAGGGGAGGCCCGTACGACTTCGGTCGTACGGGCCTCTTCGCTTTTCCCGCGCAGCCGGTGATGCGATCACGTCACGGCCACCGGTCAAAGCTGACCCAACCGTCCGTCATGCGATGTCAAAGGCAGGGGTCAGTTTTCACTCAACTGCCCCTGCTCCGGCCGTCGTTGCTAGCGTGAAGCGGACACGCCAGGAACCTCGCGGGGGTAAGGGACATGGGCGACGCCGCTCAAGGCCAGCACCACGGACACGCAGCCGGGCAGTCCGTGAACATGAGGCTGAACCAGTTACCGGCCGATCCGGGTGGCGGCGGACCCGCGAGCGGTCGGCCGGATCTGGCGTCCTCGCCTGCCGAGAAGCGGGCCGCGGCAAACGCCATCGATCAGCACATCGAGCCGGGCACGAGGGCGGCGGGGGACTACGCGGACGGGGACAGTGAGTCCACCGTCAGGTCCTTCGAAGCGAACTGCCAGGAGCCCTGGGAACTCGCCACCGGCCTGAAGCAGGCCCTGGCGAAGTGGCGGGAGCAGTCGGCCTACATGCGGGAACGGCTGATTTCGGAGAGCAAGGCCCTGCGCGCCAGCAGCAACACGATCCAGACCACGGACACCGCTGTGGGTGCCGACGTCCGGCGCGCCTCCCCGCTGGACCTGCTGTGACAGTCGTCAGTACTTCTCCGGGGGAAGAATGCCGTCCTATTTCGATGTCATAAACACTGATCTGTCCGGCCTGACCACCGCCGCCACCGCCTGGGAGGGCATGGCCGGCGAGTTCAAGAAGCAGGAAGAGGCGTACCGACGGGACGTCTACAGCGTCACCACGGGTGAGAACTCGGCGGGGCTGGCCGCCCTCATGGCCAACGCGCGCTTCGCGATCACCCTCCAGGAGTTCCAGAACGCGCAGACGGAAGCCAAGGCGGTGGCATCGCTGCTGCGTGAAGCGGCGGCCAGGATCGGCAAGCTCGTCGGCGAGGTCCTGTCGGTGCGGCAGGATGCCATCGACGCGGGTATGAAGGTCTCGGAACAGGGTGTTGTCTCCTGGGACGACAACGGGCAGAAGGATGTCCTCGGGCGCCCCGTCAAGCACGACGACCTGTTCTCCATGGAAGTCGTGAAGGCCTGGCAGGACCGCATCGACAGTGCCGTGAAGGCCGTGCGGGACGCGGACGTCAGCGTGCGGACCGCGCTGGGCAAGGTCGTGATCGACTCAAGCGGCGACGCCACGGGCGGCCGGGGATTCAACGGCGACGCCGTGGGCGATATCGACAAGTACAACGGCAAGAAGTCCGGCGGATGGGAAGCGCACGGAACGACCAAGACAACGGCGTTCGACGGCGGCCTCTCCTTCGCGGGTCCCGGTGACGGCTACGAGTTCTTCGCCAAGGCGTATCTCACCCTCGCCGAGGTGAAGGCGGAAGGGACCCTGACCCATGGCGACTTGAAGCTGGAGGGGTCGGCCGATCTCAGCGCGGGAGCGCGGATCAGTGCGAACGCGGCATTGACGAAGAACTCCGTTTCGGTCGGCGCCGAGATGTCCGCGGCCGAACGGCTGATGCTCAAGGGGTCCATCGAGGACAACGGCGTCGGTGTCTACGGTCGCGCCAGCGGATTCGGAGGATACGAGGCCGGCGTCAAGGGCAAGGTCAGCCAGGAGGGCCTCACCCTCAGCGCGAAGGAGTTCACCGGCTTCAAGGCCGGTGTGGCCGGCGGCGTGAAGGCCGGCGGGATCACCGCCGGCTTCACCGCCGACGGCGAGGCCGGTGAGGGGGCCGAGGCCAAACTGACCTTCGGCAAGCAGGACGACGGAACGTGGAAGTTCGGCGCTGAGGCGGGGGCCTGCCCCGGCCTCGGTGGTGACGTGGGCTTCGAGGTCACCGTCGATCCGGGCGAGGTCTCCCACACCCTGGGGCGTGCGGCCGACGCGGTGGGAGACGGTCTCCACAAGGCCGGTGACGTCGCCGGCTCGGCCATACACGGAATCACCAGCGTTTTCTGACTCGCTCCACGCGGAAGGACGGGCCGAGATGCCCCACACGCTGCCGGTGGCGGTGGAATACCGACTGCCGCCGGGCTGGCACACGGCTCCACCGGACGAGGTCGGTGCTCCGGACGTGGCCTTCGTGGCGTTCTGTCCGCAGCCCGACAACGGGTTCACCCCCAACATCACCATGGACGGCGAACACCGGCCGGACGCGGCGACGCTGGCCGAGATCGCCGACGTGTCGGTGCGGCACATGGTCGAGCTCGCCGGGCAGGTGGTGGTCATCGACCGCCGCGAGGTCGGTTCCGCGGCCGTGCCCGGCCTGACGCAGAACCTGGCCTTCTCGGTCGTCGTCGACGCCGTGCGCCGCGACCTCGTCCAGTCCCAGGTCTATCTGTCCTTGCCGGACGCCACCGACCCTCGTAAGTGGGCCTTCATCAGGATGGCTTTGACCACCACCGCTGCACGACACGACTCCCTCCTGGGCGACTTCCAGGAATTCGTGCGCACGGTCCGCCCGAAGAACGGGACTTACTGATGGGGCTCTTCCACAGGCGACGGGACACGGACACGAGGTACCCCGGCAAGGAGGTGGTGGCGCGTTCCGCCGAGGAGCTGTGGGCCGGTCTGCTCGGGCTCAACCAGCCGGGCGCACCCTACGTCGTGCGCCCCGGCACTGCGGAGGACGGCGCCGACCTGGTGGCGGAATACCGGGTCATGGAGCCGGCCTGGCGGACCTTCTTCGCCAGGTCCCAACTGGACCGGCTCTATCGGATCCGGATGCGCCTCGTCCCGGCGGCCCACGAGGTCCATGTGAGCGAGGAGCAGCGGGAAGTCACGTGGGTCGGGGACGCGCTCAGCGTTCCGGCGTCGGCGTCATGGCGCCGCGGGCCGGTGCAGAAGGTCTCCCGGCAATGGACCATCGGACGGGGAGCCAAGGGAGGATTCGAGATGACGGAGACCTTCCGCTTCGACAGCTCGGAGATGAGGAACCCCGTGCAGTCAACGGTGCTCGGGGCCGGATGGACTTGGCGGGGGGTGCACACACGCCACCTCTGATGGCGTGAGGCGCCTTGCCCTACCATGCGGCGCTATGGCGATACAGCATCCCTGGGGAGCCCCGTACGGCGGCCCGCCGACCCCGCCGCCGGCCATCCCGGCCAAGGACTTGCGGCCCCGGCGTGTCTGGTACCTGGTGGCCGCGCTGCTGGGGCTCGTACTGGCCGGTGTCGGTACCGCGTTCATCGTGGTGACGGTGAAGGACACGGTGCGCTCGGTCGACACCGCCCACAGCTTCTCCAGCGGCGAGTCGCGGACGTTCGGCTTCGTCCAGGGAGAGACCAAGGCGATCTACGTCTCCCAGTCCGGGAAGGGGCACGTCGACTGCCGGATCCCGGAGATGCGGTCCGGGTCGATGACGCAGCCGGACAGCACCTTCCGCATCACCGCCGGGTCCCGCACCTGGGAGCGCGTCTTCGAGGTCAAGCCCGGCAGCAGCGGCGACTACACGCTCACCTGCACCTCGGAGCTGCCGGCCGAGTTCGCGCTGGGGGACAAGCCCCGGGTGGGGGCCACGATCGGCGGCATCGCCGCGGCGATCGGCTGCTTCCTCGCCGCGTTCGCCACAACCGTGACCATCGTCGTCGTCACCGCCGTCCGCCGCAGCCGCCACCGCCGACGGCTCGCCGCCGCGTGGACCCCTCCGCCGCAGTGGGGCCCACAGCCGCCCGGCCGGGCGTACTGAGCCCAGGTCCCGGCGCCCCAGCGGTCGCTGTTCGGCGAGTGACTGCGGACGCTGTGGCGCCGCGGCACGGACCTGCGGCACCGGCTGGGGCCCTGGGCCTAGGACCGGGCTTCTGCCTGGTCGGTCAGCCGGGACAGGACCTTGGCGTACACCGTGGTCGCCGCCGCCAGGACGGTGGGCAGAACGGCGAGCGCGAGGAAGCCGAGCAGCGCCGGCCACTGGCGCAGGTGGTCCTCGCCGCAGACGGTGTCCGCCGAGGCGGGCTCGATCAGCGGGCCCCGGCACGCGCTGCGGGTCTCGCCGTACGCCGAGTTCTCGGGGCCGTAGTCCGCGAGCAGCAGGTAGGCGAACCACCCCCACATCACCAGTGCCAACAGCGTCCACCCGATCGACCACTTCTCGACGCGGTCGCCGGCTCGGCGCACCTCCGCGGAGCGCCCCTCGGCGGGGACGGCCGTTTCCTCGGCTGTCATGTCTCCCCCCAATCTTGATCCACGACCAGTCCAGCACACCTCGCGCCCCCGGTCGACCAGATCAGAAGGCCAGAACGGGCGCCCGTCGAGAACCGTGGGTGCCGGTGCCGGTGCCGGTGACGGTGACGGTGACGGTGACGGTGGGAGCGGGGGCGCCTGGAGCGGGGAAAGGGCCGCCGCCAAGAGGGCCGCGAGGCCGGCCGCCGACGGCCGCCGGGCCGCGTCCCGGGCCAGGCAGGCCGTGATCGCGTCGCGCAGCGACGCCGGGAGCCCCTCCCGCTCCGCAACGGCGTAGCCGGTGCTCGCGTACGACCGCACGGCGTCCAGCGCGTACACGTCACCGAGCGGCCGGGGTCGGCCGGCCCGAGCCTGTTCCGGTGCCGGACGCCCGGGGTCGAGTCCGGGCCGCCCCCAGTCGCTGCCCGCCGTCCTCAGCTGCGGCGTGCACCGCGCCGAAGCACGTCAGCAGCGGTCCGTCGACAGCGAGCGGCACGGCGGCGGGGGAGAGGCCGGCGTGCCCGCGAGGGCCGCGCCCCGGGCGCACACCACGGCCTCCGGCAGCGGTCCGCCGTGCGTGACAAGCGCTGCGGGGCGGCCAGGGGCAGTACGGGGGTGTACGGCGCCGCGTGCCAGGCCGGACCGGAGGCGTCGGCCACCTCCGTCACGGGTGCGAAGCCGGGCAGTGAAAGCCGCCGGGCGTCCTCGGCCTCGGCGACCCAGCGGGCGGGGGCGCTCCCGGGGTGCGGAACACGGGCGAGGACCGTACGCCGGCCGTCCGCGCTACGGGCGACGTACCGTCGATCGGGTGTCCGACGCCGCTCGGTCTCCTCGTCCACCCCCGCCAGAACTGCGTACGGCCCGATCCACAGCGGGTCGTCCTGACGCAGCTGCATCATGCGAGCGTTCCCCGCGGCCCTGTCGAGGGTCTCCGCGATACCCGCCGCGGTGAGGTGCGCGTCCGCCTCGAACTCGACCTCGCAGCAGCCAGTCGCCCCGGAGGCTTCACAGCCCTCCCTGACCCGCCCCCGGTTTGACCTACGTCACCTCGGGGGTAATCTCTTCGGCCCGATTGGCACTGCCCCCGCCCCATATGGCAGACTGTCCGAGTTGCTCGGTCGAGTGTTGATGCTGCGCGCCTCCCGCCGGGAGGACCGGAAGCGAGTCCCACAGTACTCGTCGCCCTAACTGCCACTACGGCAGCACTGGGGCGGACGTACGGGAATCTTCCGGGAAGTGTGGGCGCGGCACCGGCCAGGCGCCCGGTGGGCCCGAGGTCCCCGGTCCGCGGTTCCGGAAGGGCCGTCGCATTCCCCGCAGGGATGTTCGAACAAGGGGCATCTGTGTCAGCGGAAGCGCGACACGCCCGACCGCGTGGGTCGGAGGAACGAAGGCAGCAGAAGGAATCCGCCGGGTTCCAGAGCGTAAGAGAGACAGGACTACTGAGTAGCCATGGCGGGACAGAAGATCCGCATCCGGCTCAAGGCCTACGACCACGAGGTCATCGACTCCTCGGCGAAGAAGATCGTCGAGACGGTGACCCGCACTGGTGCGTCGGTCGCGGGCCCGGTGCCGCTGCCCACTGAGAAGAACGTGTACTGCGTCATCAAGTCGCCGCACAAGTACAAGGACTCGCGCGAGCACTTCGAGATGCGCACGCACAAGCGCCTGATCGACATCCTCGACCCGACCCCCAAGACCGTTGACTCTCTGATGCGACTCGACCTGCCGGCCGGTGTCGACATCGAGATCAAGCTCTGAGGCTGGTGGGCTGAGAATGGCTAAGCAGATCAAGGGCATCCTGGGCGAGAAGCTCGGCATGACGCAGGTGTGGGACGAGAACAACCGTGTTGTTCCGGTCACCGTCGTCAAGGCCGGCCCCAACGTCGTGACCCAGGTTCGTACGAACGACGTCGACGGCTACGAGTCGGTCCAGATCGCCTTCGGCGAGATCGACCCGCGCAAGGTGAACAAGCCCCTCAAGGGCCACTTCGCCAAGGCCGACGTCACCCCCCGTCGTCACCTCGTCGAGATCCGCACCGCGGACGCCTCCGAGTACACGCTGGGCCAGGAGATCACCGCCGAGGTGTTCGAGGCCGGCGTGAAGGTCGACGTCACCGGCAAGAGCAAGGGCAAGGGCTTCGCCGGTGTCATGAAGCGCCACAACTTCGGTGGCCTCGGCGCCGGTCACGGCACCCAGCGCAAGCACCGCTCCCCCGGTTCCATCGGTGGCTGCGCCACCCCGGGCCGTGTGTTCAAGGGCCTCCGCATGGCGGGTCGCATGGGCAACGAGCGGGTCACCACCCAGAACCTGACCGTCCACGCCGTTGACGCGGAGAAGGGTCTGCTGCTCATCAAGGGCGCGGTTCCCGGTCCGAACGGCGGCCTCGTCCTGGTCCGCACCGCGGCCAAGGGGGCCTGAGGTAACCGATGAGCACTGTTGACATCCTTTCGCCGGCGGGCGAGAAGGCCGGTTCCGTCGAGCTCCCCGCGGAGATCTTCGACGCCAAGGTCAGCGTTCCGCTGATCCACCAGGTCGTCGTCGCGCAGCTGGCCGCTGCCCGCCAGGGCACGCACAAGACCAAGACCCGCGGTGAAGTCCGTGGTGGTGGCAAGAAGCCGTACCGCCAGAAGGGCACCGGTCGCGCCCGTCAGGGTTCGACCCGCGCGCCGCAGTTCGCCGGTGGTGGCGTCGTGCACGGTCCCGTGCCGCGTGACTACTCGCAGCGGACCCCGAAGAAGATGAAGGCCGCCGCCCTGCGCGGTGCCCTCACCGACCGGGCGCGTCACAACCGCATCCACGTCGTCTCCGGCGTGGTCGAGGGTGCGATCTCCACCAAGGCCGCCAAGAGCCTGTTCGGCAAGATCAGCGAGCGCAAGAACCTGCTCCTGGTCGCCGAGCGCTCCGACGAGGCCGCGTGGCTGTCCGCCCGCAACCTGCCCCAGGTCCACATCCTGGAGCCGGGCCAGCTGAACACGTACGACGTTCTCGTCTCGGACGACGTGGTCTTCACCCAGTCCGCGTTCGAGTCCTTCGTGTCCGGCCCGAAGGCCAATGACACCGAAGGGAGCGAGGCCTGATGGCTATCCGTCACCCCGCTATCGCCTCGAAGGCCGCCAAGGCCGCCAAGGCCGCGCGCGTCGCCAAGGCGAAGCGCCACGCCACCGAGGGCAAGAACACCGTCGAGACCCCGCTGAGCAAGTCGTACACGGACCCCCGTGACGTCCTGCTGAAGCCGGTCGTCTCCGAGAAGAGCTACGCGCTCCTCGACGAGAACAAGTACACGTTCATCGTCGACCCGAACGCCAACAAGACCCAGATCAAGCAGGCCGTCCAGGCGGTCTTCTCGGTCAAGGTCACCGGGGTCAACACGATCAACCGCCAGGGCAAGCGCAAGCGCACGAAGACCGGCTTCGGTCAGCGTGCCGGCAGCAAGCGCGCGATCGTGACCCTCGCCGAGGGCGACCGTATCGACATCTTCGGCGGTCCGACCGCCTAAGGGCGGTCCGGATCGTCCGATATCGGACGAGGACTGAGAAATGGGAATCCGCAAGTACAAGCCGACTACGCCGGGCCGTCGTGGCGCCAGCGTCGCCGACTTCGTCGAGGTCACGCGGTCCACGCCGGAGAAGTCGCTGGTCCGCCCCCTGCACAGCAAGGGCGGCCGTAACAACGCCGGTCGTGTGACCGTTCGCCACCAGGGTGGCGGACACAAGCGCGCCTACCGCGTGATCGACTTCCGTCGTCACGACAAGGACGGCGTGCCGGCGAAGGTCGCGCACATCGAGTACGACCCCAACCGCACCGCGCGCATCGCGCTGCTGCACTACGCCGACGGCGAGAAGCGCTACATCCTCGCCCCGCGCAACCTGCAGCAGGGTGACCGCGTCGAGAACGGTCCCGGGGCCGACATCAAGCCGGGCAACAACCTGGCCCTCCGCAACATCCCGGTCGGTACCACGATCCACGCGATCGAGCTCCGTCCCGGTGGCGGTGCCAAGTTCGCCCGCTCCGCCGGTGCCTCCGTGCAGCTGCTCGCGAAGGAGGGCGCCTACGCCCACCTGCGCATGCCGTCCGGTGAGGTCCGCCTGGTCGACGTCCGCTGCCGCGCCACCATCGGTGAGGTCGGCAACGCCGAGCAGAGCAACATCAACTGGGGTAAGGCCGGCCGTAAGCGGTGGCTGGGCGTTCGCCCGACCGTCCGTGGTGTCGTGATGAACCCGGTTGACCACCCGCACGGTGGTGGTGAGGGCCGGACCTCCGGTGGTCGCCACCCTGTGTCCCCGTGGGGCAAGAAGGAAGGCCGTACTCGTTCGCCCAAGAAGGCGTCGAACAAGTACATCGTCCGCCGCCGCAAGACGAACAAGAAGCGCTAAGGACGGGTTGAGATGCCTCGTAGCCTGAAGAAGGGGCCCTTCGTCGACGACCACCTGATCAAGAAGGTGGACGCCCAGAACGAAGCCGGCACCAAGAACGTCATCAAGACCTGGTCCCGCCGCTCGATGATCGTCCCGGCCATGCTGGGCCACACGCTCGCGGTGCACAACGGCAAGACCCACATCCCGGTGTTCGTCACCGAGTCGATGGTCGGCCACAAGCTCGGCGAGTTCTCGCCGACGCGCACCTTCCGGGGCCACGTCAAGGAAGACCGGAAGTCGAAGCGCCGCTAGTAGCGGATCGCATTCAGACACGTAAGTAACTGAAGGGACAACCATGGAAGCCAGGGCCCAGGCGCGGTACATCCGCGTCACGCCCATGAAGGCCCGCCGCGTGGTGGACCTCATCCGTGGCATGGACGCCACGGAGGCCCAGGCTGTTCTGCGATTCGCTCCGCAGGCAGCCTCCGTGCCGGTCGGCAAGGTGCTCGACAGCGCCATCGCCAACGCCGCGCACAACTACGACCACACCGACGCCGACAGCCTCTACATCTCCGAGGCGTACGTCGACGAGGGCCCGACCCTGAAGCGGTTCCGTCCGCGTGCCCAGGGCCGTGCCTACCGGATCCGCAAGCGGACCAGCCACATCACCGTGGTCGTCAGCAGCAAGGAAGGAACCCGGTAATGGGCCAGAAGGTTAACCCGCATGGGTTCCGGCTCGGTGTCACGACCGACTTCAAGTCGCGTTGGTACGCCGACAAGCTGTACAAGGACTACGTCAAGGAAGACGTCGCCATCCGTCGGATGATGACGTCCGGCATGGAGCGCGCCGGTATCTCGAAGGTTGAGATCGAGCGCACCCGTGACCGCGTGCGGGTGGACATCCACACCGCCCGTCCGGGCATCGTCATCGGCCGCCGTGGCGCCGAGGCCGACCGCATCCGCGGTGACCTCGAGAAGCTCACGGGCAAGCAGGTCCAGCTGAACATCCTCGAGGTCAAGAACCCCGAGACCGACGCTCAGCTGGTTGCCCAGGCCGTCGCCGAGCAGCTCTCCTCCCGCGTCTCCTTCCGCCGCGCCATGCGTAAGAGCATGCAGTCGGCGATGAAGGCCGGCGCCAAGGGCATCAAGATCCAGTGCGGTGGCCGCCTCGGCGGCGCCGAGATGTCCCGCTCGGAGTTCTACCGCGAGGGCCGCGTGCCCCTGCACACGCTCCGTGCGAACGTGGACTACGGCTTCTTCGAGGCCAAGACGACCTTCGGCCGCATCGGTGTGAAGGTCTGGATCTACAAGGGCGACGTCAAGAACATCGCCGAGGTCCGCGCCGAGAACGCTGCGGCCCGTGCGGGTAACCGCCCGGCCCGTGGCGGTGCCGACCGCCCGGCCCGTGGTGGCCGTGGTGGCGAGCGGCGCGGTCGCAAGCCGCAGCAGGCTGCTGGCGCCGAGGCCCCCAAGGCCGAGGCTCCCGCGTCCGCTCCGGCTGAGAGCACCGGAACGGAGGCCTGACCGACATGCTGATCCCCCGTAGGGTCAAGCACCGCAAGCAGCACCACCCGAAGCGCAACGGTATGTCCAAGGGTGGAACGCAGGTTGCGTTCGGCGAGTACGGCATCCAGGCGCTGACTCCGGCCTACGTGACGAACCGCCAGATCGAGGCGGCCCGTATCGCGATGACCCGTCACATCAAGCGTGGCGGCAAGGTCTGGATCAACATCTACCCGGACCGTCCCCTCACCAAGAAGCCTGCCGAGACCCGCATGGGTTCCGGTAAGGGTTCTCCGGAGTGGTGGATCGCGAACGTCAAGCCCGGACGTGTGATGTTCGAGCTGTCGTACCCCAACGAGAAGATCGCCCGTGAGGCGCTGACTCGTGCGGCCCACAAGCTGCCGATGAAGTGCCGGATCGTCAAGCGCGAGGCAGGTGAAGCGTGATGTCGGCCGGTACCAAGGCGTCCGAGCTGCGCGAGCTGGGCAACGAGGAGCTTCTGGCGAAGCTCCGCGAGGCCAAGGAAGAGCTGTTCAACCTCCGCTTCCAGGCGGCGACGGGTCAGCTCGAGAACCACGGCCGTCTGAAGGCGGTCCGCAAGGACATCGCGCGGATCTACACCCTGATGCGCGAGCGTGAGCTGGGCATCGAAACGGTGGAGAACGCCTGATGAGCGAGAAGAACGTGACTGAGAACGCAGAGGCCCGCGGCTTCCGCAAGACCCGTGAGGGTCTCGTCGTCAGCGACAAGATGGACAAGACCGTCGTCGTCGCCGTCGAGGACCGTGTCAAGCACGCGCTGTACGGCAAGGTCATCCGCCGCACCAACAAGCTCAAGGCGCACGACGAGCAGAACGCCGCCGGTGTCGGCGACCGTGTCCTCCTCATGGAGACCCGGCCGCTGTCCGCGACGAAGCGCTGGCGCGTCGTCGAGATCCTCGAGAAGGCCAAGTAGGTAATTCCCGCAAGGGAATTCCAAAAAGTACGTTCCTGCGGGGCATCCCTCGCAGGACAGTTCCGCCAGGCTCGGCAGGGGCTCCCCTCGTAAAGAGGCGGCCCCTGCCGGGAACCGGCAGACAAACAGGAGATAGACGTGATCCAGCAGGAGTCGCGACTGCGCGTCGCCGACAACACTGGTGCGAAGGAAATCCTTTGCATCCGTGTGCTCGGTGGCTCCGGTCGCCGCTACGCGGGCATCGGTGACGTCATCGTCGCCACCGTCAAGGACGCGATCCCCGGTGGCAACGTGAAGAAGGGTGACGTCGTCAAGGCGGTCATCGTTCGCACCGTCAAGGAGCGCCGCCGTCCGGACGGCTCGTACATCCGCTTCGACGAGAACGCCGCCGTCATTCTGAAGAACGACGGCGACCCTCGCGGCACCCGCATCTTCGGCCCGGTCGGCCGTGAGCTGCGCGAGAAGAAGTTCATGAAGATCATCTCGCTCGCGCCGGAGGTGCTGTAAGCATGAAGATCAAGAAGGGCGACCTGGTCCAGGTCATCACCGGCAAGGACAAGGGCAAGCAGGGCAAGGTCATTGCCGCTTACCCGCGCGAGGAGCGTGTCCTGGTCGAGGGTGTCAACCGGGTCAAGAAGCACACCAAGGCCGGTCCGACCGCTCGCGGTTCCCAGGCCGGCGGCATCGTGACCACCGAGGCCCCGATCCACGTGTCCAACGTTCAGCTGGTCGTGGAGAAGGACGGTCAGAAGGTCGTCACGCGTGTCGGTTACCGCTTCGACGAAGAGGGCAACAAGATCCGCGTTGCCAAGCGGACGGGTGAGGACATCTGATGGCTACCACCACCACTCCGCGTCTGAAGACGAAGTACCGCGAGGAGATCGCGGGCAAGCTGCGTGACGAGTTCAAGTACGAGAACGTCATGCAGGTTCCCGGCCTCGTCAAGATCGTGGTCAACATGGGTGTCGGCGACGCCGCCCGTGACTCGAAGCTGATCGAGGGCGCGATCCGCGACCTGACCACCATCACCGGTCAGAAGCCGGCCGTCACCAAGGCCCGCAAGTCCATCGCGCAGTTCAAGCTGCGCGAGGGTCAGCCGATCGGTGCCCACGTCACGCTCCGTGGCGACCGCATGTGGGAGTTCCTGGACCGCACCCTGTCGCTCGCGCTGCCGCGCATCCGCGACTTCCGCGGTCTGTCCCCCAAGCAGTTCGACGGCCGTGGCAACTACACCTTCGGTCTCACGGAGCAGGTCATGTTCCACGAGATCGACCAGGACAAGATCGACCGTGTCCGGGGTATGGACATCACCGTGGTCACCACGGCGACCAACGACGCTGAGGGCCGCGCGCTCCTTCGTCACCTCGGCTTCCCGTTCAAGGAGGCGTGAGCGAGATGGCGAAGAAGGCTCTGATCGCTAAGGCTGCTCGCAAGCCCAAGTTCGGTGTGCGTGGCTACACCCGCTGCCAGCGCTGCGGCCGTCCGCACTCCGTCTACCGCAAGTTCGGCCTGTGCCGCGTGTGCCTTCGTGAGATGGCTCACCGTGGCGAGCTGCCGGGCGTGACCAAGAGCTCCTGGTAATCCCCTTATTAGGGATTCCTGGACCTCTCGGTAAGCAACCGGGACGGCAGGGGACCCCGCCCTCATGGCTTAGGCTAGGAGGGTTGGGCCTCTGCCGCCCTGAACGACTTACTACGCCGTAGGTCCCCGCGCCGCACCCGTCCCGTCTGCAGAAGTACGGGGAGAGGGATGGCGCATATAGGAAACCCCGGCGAGAAAGGCCACAGGCCAATTCATGACCATGACTGATCCGATCGCAGACATGCTGACTCGTCTGCGGAACGCGAACTCGGCGTACCACGACTCCGTGACGATGCCGGCGTCCAAGATCAAGTCGCACATCGCGGAGATCCTCCAGCAGGAGGGCTTCATCACGGGCTGGCGCGTCGAGGACGCCGAGGTGGGCAAGAACCTCACCCTCGAGCTGAAGTTCGGCCCGAACCGTGAGCGCTCCATCGCGGGCATCAAGCGGATCTCCAAGCCCGGTCTCCGGGTGTACGCGAAGTCCACCAACCTGCCGAAGGTGCTGGGTGGCCTCGGCGTGGCGATCATCTCCACGTCGCACGGGCTCCTCACCGACAAGCAGGCCGGCAAGAAGGGCGTGGGTGGGGAAGTCCTCGCCTACGTCTGGTAGCAGAAGGGAACGGAGGAAACAGCTATGTCGCGCATCGGCAAGCTCCCCATCGCGGTTCCCGCCGGCGTGGACGTCACCATCGACGGCCGTACGGTCTCGGTCAAGGGCCCCAAGGGCGAGCTGACCCACACCGTCTCGGCGCCGATCGAGGTCGCCAAGGGCGAGGACGGCACCCTGCAGGTGACCCGCCCCAACGACGAGCGTCAGAACAAGGCCCTGCACGGCCTGTCCCGCACGCTGGTGGCGAACATGATCACCGGCGTGACCCAGGGTTACGTGAAGAAGCTCGAGATCAGCGGTGTCGGTTACCGCGTGACCGCCAAGGGCTCGAACCTCGAGTTCGCGCTCGGCTACAGCCACCCGATCACCGTCGAGGCGCCCGAGGGCATCACCTTCAAGGTGGAGACCCCGACCCGCTTCCAGGTCGAGGGCATCGACAAGCAGAAGGTCGGCGAGGTTGCGGCCAACATCCGCAAGCTGCGCAAGCCCGACCCGTACAAGGCCAAGGGCGTCAAGTACGAGGGTGAAGTCATCCGCCGCAAGGTCGGAAAGGCGGGTAAGTAAGCCATGGCATACGGGCAGAAGATCCTCAAGGGCGACGCCTACAAGCGCGCCGCGATCAAGCGCCGTCACATCCGGATCCGCAAGCGGATCTCCGGTACGGCGGAGCGTCCCCGTCTGGTCGTGACCCGCTCCAACCGCCACATCGTGGCGCAGGTGATCGACGACCTGAAGGGCCACACCCTGGCGTCGGCGTCCACCCTGGACGCGTCGATCCGTGGCGGCGAGGCCGACAAGTCCGCGCAGGCCAAGCAGGTCGGCGCCCTGGTTGCCGAGCGTGCCAAGGCCGCCGGTGTCGAGGCCGTCGTGTTCGACCGTGGTGGCAACCAGTACGCCGGGCGCATCGCCGCCCTGGCGGACGCCGCCCGCGAGGCCGGGCTCAAGTTCTGAGCCGCTTGTAGCTAGCGGAAAGAGAGAGGTAATCCAATGGCTGGACCCCAGCGCCGCGGAAGCGGTGCCGGTGGCGGCGAGCGGCGGGACCGGAAGGGCCGTGACGGCGGCGCTGCTGCCGCCGAGAAGACCGCGTACGTTGAGCGCGTCGTCGCGATCAACCGCGTCGCCAAGGTTGTGAAGGGTGGTCGTCGCTTCAGCTTCACCGCGCTGGTCGTGGTGGGCGACGGTGACGGCACCGTGGGTGTCGGTTACGGCAAGGCCAAGGAGGTGCCGGCCGCCATCGCCAAGGGCGTTGAGGAGGCCAAGAAGCACTTCTTCAAGGTCCCCCGGATCCAGGGCACCATCCCGCACCCGATCCAGGGTGAGAAGGCTGCCGGCGTCGTGCTGCTCAAGCCCGCGTCCCCCGGTACCGGTGTTATCGCCGGTGGTCCGGTGCGTGCCGTGCTCGAGTGCGCCGGTATCCACGACGTGCTGTCGAAGTCGCTCGGCTCCGACAACGCGATCAACATCGTGCACGCGACCGTGGAGGCCCTGAAGGGTCTGCAGCGCCCCGAGGAGATCGCGGCCCGCCGTGGTCTGCCGCTCGAGGACGTCGCTCCCGCGGCTCTTCTCCGTGCGCGTGCCGGGGCGGGTGCGTAATCATGGCGCAGCTCAAGATCACGCAGGTCAAGTCCTACATCGGCAGCAAGCAGAACCACCGTGACACCCTGCGGTCGCTTGGTCTCAAGGGGATCAACACCGTGGTCGTCAAGGAGGACCGCCCCGAGTTCCGCGGCATGGTGCACACCGTCCGCCACCTCGTGACGGTCGAGGAGGTCGACTGATCATGGCGGAGCAGAACCCGCTGAAGATCCACAACCTCCGTCCCGCCCCGGGCGCCAAGACCGCCAAGACCCGTGTGGGTCGTGGTGAGGCGTCGAAGGGTAAGACGGCCGGTCGTGGTACCAAGGGCACCAAGGCCCGCTACCAGGTTCCGGAGCGCTTCGAGGGTGGCCAGATGCCGCTCCACATGCGCCTCCCGAAGCTGAAGGGCTTCAAGAACCCGTTCAAGACCGAGTACCAGGTCGTGAACCTCGACAAGCTGGCCGCGCTGTACCCCGAGGGTGGCGAGGTCACCGTCGAGGGCCTGGTGGCCAAGGGCGCCGTTCGCAAGAACAGCCTCGTCAAGGTCCTCGGCCAGGGCGAGATCTCCGTGGCGCTGCAGGTGACGGTCGACGCCGTCTCCGGCTCCGCCAAGGAGAAGATCACCGCCGCCGGCGGTACGGTCACCGAGCTGGTCTGAGTCCCTCAGGTCCACTCGATGACGTGAACGATCCCGACCGGGGATACCCCACAAAAGGGGTATCCCCGGTCGGTCGTTCCTAGGGCGGGGCTCTCGCCGGTAAGGTGGCCAGCACTGCCTACTTTCACCGGGTGTCTCCCATGGGGCACCCTGAGCGGCAGTTGACCGTTAGCTATTCGTCTGTATCCGTCGAACCTCAAGACCGTCACCCTTGACGCAGTTGCGCGGGGGTCGCAGGAGGCACCGTGCTCACCGCGTTCGCCCGGGCGTTCAGGACGCCCGACCTGCGCAAGAAGCTGCTCTTCACGCTGGCCATCATCGTGGTCTACCGGGTCGGTACCCACATTCCGATCCCCGGCGTCAACTACCAGGCCGTCCAGCGGTGTGTGACCGAGGCACAGGGCAACCAGGGCCTGTTCGGCCTCGTGAACATGTTCAGCGGCGGTGCGCTGCTGCAGATCACGGTCTTCGCGCTCGGCATCATGCCGTACATCACGGCCAGCATCATTCTTCAGCTGCTGACCGTGGTCATCCCGCGCCTGGAGGCCCTCAAGAAGGAGGGCCAGGCCGGCACGGCGAAGATCACGCAGTACACCCGCTATCTCACCGTTGCGCTCGCCATCCTGCAGGGCACCGGCCTGGTGGCCACCGCCCGCAGCGGCGCCCTCTTCAACGGCTGCTCGGTCGCGTCGAGCATCGTTCCCGACCAGGCGATCTTCACGACGATCACCATGGTCATCTGCATGACCGCCGGCACGGCCGTCGTGATGTGGCTCGGTGAGCTGATCACCGACCGCGGCATCGGCAACGGCATGTCGATCCTGATGTTCATCTCGATCGCCGCCACCTTCCCGTCCGCGCTGTGGGCGATCAAGAAGCAGGGCACCCTGGCCGGTGGCTGGATCGAGTTCGGCACCGTGATCCTGGTCGGCCTGGTCATGGTCGGCCTGGTCGTCTTCGTCGAGCAGGCCCAGCGCCGCATCCCGGTCCAGTACGCCAAGCGCATGATCGGCCGCCGTTCCTACGGCGGTACGTCCACGTACATCCCGCTCAAGGTGAACCAGGCGGGTGTGATTCCCGTCATCTTCGCCTCCTCGCTGCTCTACATCCCGGCACTCGTGGCGCAGTTCGCGGGGGGCAATTCGCACTGGAAGCAGTGGATCCAGCAGAACCTCACCAAGGGCGACCACCCGATTTACATCACGATGTACTTCTTGCTCATCGTGTTCTTCGCGTTCTTCTACGTGGCGATCTCCTTCAACCCCGAGGAAGTCGCCGACAACATGAAGAAGTATGGTGGCTTCATCCCGGGCATCCGGGCTGGCCGACCGACCGCTGAGTACCTCAGCTATGTGCTCAACCGGATCACCTGGCCGGGTTCGCTGTATCTGGGTCTGATCGCTCTCGTACCGACAATGGCGTTGGTCGGCTTCGGGGCAAGCCAGAACTTCCCCTTCGGCGGGACCAGCATCCTGATCATCGTGGGTGTCGGCCTCGAGACGGTGAAGCAGATCGAGAGCCAGCTCCAGCAGCGCAATTACGAAGGGTTCCTCCGCTGATGCGTATCGTCCTCGTCGGGCCGCCGGGTGCCGGTAAGGGAACGCAAGCCGTCCGTCTCGCTGAGAAGCTGGCGATCCCGCACATCTCCACGGGTGACCTGTTCCGGGCCAACATCAGCCAGCAGACGGAGCTGGGCAAGCTCGCGAAGTCCTACATGGACGCCGGAAACCTCGTCCCGGACGAGGTGACCATCGCGATGGCCAAGGACCGTATGGAGCAGCCGGACGCCGAGGGCGGCTTCCTGCTGGACGGCTTCCCGCGGAACGTCTCGCAGGCCGAGGCGCTGGACGAGCTGCTGCGCACCGAGGGCATCACGCTGGACGCGGTCCTGGACCTGGAGGTCCCGGAGGACGAGGTCGTCAAGCGGATCGCCGGCCGGCGCATCTGCCGTAACGACTCCTCGCACGTCTTCCACGTGACGTACAGCCCGCCGAAGAAGGAGGGCGTCTGCGACGTCTGCGGCGGCGAGCTGTACCAGCGCGACGACGACTCCGAGGACACCGTCCGCAAGCGGCTCGAGGTCTACCACACGCAGACCGAGCCGATCATCGACTACTACAAGGCGCAGGGTCTGGTCGTCACGATCTCCGCCCTGGGCCCGGTGGACGAGATCACGCAGCGGGCGCTGGCGGCACTCAAGAGCAAGTAGCTCGCGGTCCTTCCGGCCGCGGTGCCCTTCACCGGGCGCCGCGGCCGTAGTGTTGTGTACGTAACCCAGTCGATGTGAGTGAGGGAGAGCGCAGGCCCCATGGTGCAGATCAAGACGCCCGAGCAGATCGCGAAGATGCGTGCGGCGGGCCTGGTCGTAGCCGCCATCCACGCGGCCACCCGTGAGGCCGCGGTGCCGGGTGCCTCCACCAAGGACCTGGACGAGGTCGCCCGCAAGGTCCTCGCCGAGCACGGCGCCAAGTCGAACTTCCTGGGTTACGGCGGCTTCCCCGCGACCATCTGCACCTCCGTGAACGACGTCGTCGTCCACGGCATCCCCTCCGACGACGTCGTCCTCAAGGACGGGGACATCATCTCCATCGACTGCGGCGCGATCATCGACGGCTGGCACGGCGACGCCGCCTACACGGCCTTCGTGGGCTCCGGTCACGCCCCGGAGCTGGTCGAGCTCTCCCGGGTGACCGAGGAGTCGATGTGGGCCGGCATCGCGGCCATGAAGCAGGGCAACCGCCTGGTCGACGTCTCGCGGGCCATCGAGACCTACATCCGCCGCCAGCCCAAGCCCGGCGGCGGCAAGTACGGGATCATCGAGGACTACGGCGGCCACGGCATCGGCACCGAGATGCACATGGACCCGCACCTGCTGAACTACGTCGACCGGCGTCGCGGCAAGGGACCCAAGCTGGTGCCCGGCTTCTGCCTCGCGATCGAGCCGATGGTGTCCCTCGGCACCCCGCGCACGGAGGTCCTGTCGGACGACTGGACGGTCATCACGACGGACGGCACGTGGTCGTCCCACTGGGAGCACTCGGTGGCCCTGACGGCGGAGGGCCCACTGGTGCTCACCGCTCCCGACGGGGGCAAGGCCAAGCTGGCCGAGTACGGCATCACCGCCGCCCCCGACCCCCTCGCATGACGATCACCCCCATGGGGCAGACTTCCTCGATTCGCGTTTCAGGATGCGCCGACGTAGACTGACTCGTCGGCTCTCGTGCACCCGCATGTCTGCATGCGCTCGTGCGGAGTCGATCAAGGTAGTCGATTCGAAGGGCGAAGCGTGGCCAAGAAGCAAGGTGCCATCGAGATCGAGGGCACTGTCGTCGAGTCTCTGCCGAACGCCATGTTCAAGGTCGAGCTCCAGAACGGCCACCAGGTCCTGGCACACATCAGCGGCAAGATGCGTATGCACTACATCCGCATCCTCCCTGACGACCGGGTCGTGGTGGAGCTGTCTCCGTACGACCTGACGCGTGGCCGGATCGTCTACCGGTACAAGTAGATCTTGCCCGCATCCCGTCTCGGCGGGGTGGTGGCACTGACCCGGAGAACCTCAATCCCATGAAGGTCAAGCCGAGCGTCAAGAAGATCTGCGACAAGTGCAGGGTGATCCGCCGTCACGGTCGGGTCATGGTCATCTGCGAGAACCCGCGCCACAAGCAGCGCCAGGGCTGACGCACGACCTCACCCTCTGCACCTCTATCGCAGAGATTCGCGCGACGCGAGCTGAATTTGTTCATACGCAGGACCCAAGCCGTCGCGAGCGGCTTGACACCCCCGGTCGGAGGCCGGGGACCCGGTTCGTACCTCGTACGGCGGCCGGGAGCCGGTTCTGCGGAAGACCTCCGAAGATCACCAGGAGCCATTGAATGGCACGCGTTTCCGGTGTTGACATCCCGCGCGAAAAGCGCGTGGAGGTCGCCCTCACCTATGTGTTCGGCATCGGCCGGACGCTCTCGCAGCAGACGCTGGCTGAGACCGGCATCGACCCGAACACCCGCGTTCGTGACCTGACCGAAGAGCAGCTGGTCGCGATCCGCGAGTACGTCGACAACAACATCAAGACCGAGGGTGACCTCCGTCGCGAGATCCAGGCCGACATCCGCCGCAAGGTCGAGATCGGTTGCTACCAGGGTCTCCGTCACCGTCGCGGTCTGCCCGTCCGCGGTCAGCGCACCAGCACCAACGCCCGCACCCGCAAGGGCCCGCGTCGCGCCATCGCCGGTAAGAAGAAGCCGGGCAAGAAGTAGTCCGCAGCGGACTCGCCGTCCAGCGGTCTTCGCTGTAGGACCGACCACCTCCCGTAGGAGTTATAGATGCCCCCCAAGGGTCGTCAGGGCGCTGCCAAGAAGGTGCGCCGCAAGGAAAAGAAGAACGTCGCTCACGGCCACGCGCACATCAAGAGCACGTTCAACAACACGATCGTCTCGATCACGGACCCGTCCGGCAACGTGATCTCCTGGGCCTCCGCCGGCCACGTCGGCTTCAAGGGCTCCCGGAAGTCCACGCCGTTCGCCGCGCAGATGGCTGCCGAGTCGGCCGCCCGCCGCGCCCAGGAGCACGGCATGCGCAAGGTCGACGTGTTCGTGAAGGGCCCGGGTTCCGGTCGTGAGACCGCGATCCGCTCCCTGCAGGCCACGGGCCTCGAGGTCGGCTCCATCCAGGACGTCACCCCGACCCCGCACAACGGCTGCCGCCCGCCGAAGCGCCGCCGCGTCTGACGCACGGCTGCTTCAGGGCTTTTCGGGCGGTACGGCTCCGTAAAAGGGCCGTATCGCCCGTACCCTTGCAGTACCCGCGCTTCTCACGGGCGCGGTTTCCGTCGGGCGTCAAATAGCGGGCGTCCACGAATGAAGGATCTGATCCACACATGCTGATCGCTCAGCGTCCCTCGTTGACCGAAGAGGTCGTCGACGAGTTCCGCTCCCGGTTCGTGATCGAGCCGCTGGAGCCGGGCTTCGGCTACACCCTCGGCAACTCCCTCCGCCGTACCCTCCTGTCCTCGATCCCCGGCGCCGCTGTCACCAGCATCCGGATCGACGGCGTGCTGCACGAGTTCACCACCGTGCCGGGCGTCAAGGAGGACGTCACCGACCTGATCCTCAACATCAAGCAGCTGGTCGTCTCCTCGGAGCACGACGAGCCGGTCGTGATGTACCTGCGCAAGCAGGGCCCGGGTCTGGTCACCGCCGCCGACATCGCGCCCCCGGCCGGTGTCGAGGTGCACAACCCCGACCTGGTCCTCGCCACGCTCAACGGCAAGGGCAAGCTGGAGATGGAGCTGACGGTCGAGCGTGGCCGCGGTTACGTCTCCGCCGTGCAGAACAAGCAGGTGGGCCAGGAGATCGGCCGTATCCCGGTCGACTCCATCTACTCGCCGGTTCTCAAGGTCACGTACAAGGTCGAGGCCACGCGTGTCGAGCAGCGCACCGACTTCGACAAGCTGATCGTCGACGTCGAGACCAAGCAGGCGATGCGTCCGCGTGACGCCATGGCTTCCGCCGGTAAGACCCTGGTCGAGCTGTTCGGTCTCGCCCGCGAGCTGAACATCGACGCCGAGGGCATCGACATGGGCCCGTCCCCCACGGACGCCGCCCTTGCCGCCGACCTGGCGCTGCCGATCGAGGAGCTGGAGCTCACGGTCCGCTCCTACAACTGCCTCAAGCGCGAGGGCATCCACTCCGTGGGTGAGCTCGTCGCCCGCTCCGAGGCCGACCTCCTGGACATCCGCAACTTCGGTGCGAAGTCCATCGACGAGGTCAAGGCGAAGCTGGCCGGCATGGGCCTGGCCCTGAAGGACAGCCCGCCCGGATTCGACCCCACGGCCGCTGCCGACGCCTTCGGCGCCGACGACGACGCGGACGCGGGTTTCGTGGAGACCGAGCAGTACTGAGCGCTCCGCGGGGAGGCCGTACTGCGTCTGCGCGCCGGCCGTGGCCGGCCGCGCAGTTCCCCGCGCCCCTTCCAGGCCCCTTCGGGGGCCTGGATCTTCGACGGGCGACCGCCCGCTCGGATACTGACCCCGGTACCTGACACGGCCAGGGCAGACACACAGGAGAAGAACCATGCCGAAGCCCACCAAGGGTGCCCGTCTGGGCGGCAGCGCCGCGCACGAGAAGCTGCTCCTCGCGAACCTCGCGAAGAGCCTCTTCGAGCACGGCCGTATCACCACCACCGAGGCGAAGGCCCGCCGCCTGCGCCCGTACGCCGAGCGTCTGATCACCAAGGCGAAGAAGGGCGACCTTCACAACCGCCGTCAGGTGCTCCAGGTCATCACGGACAAGGGCGTCGTCCACACGCTCTTCACCGAGATCGGCCCGCGGTACGAGAACCGTCCCGGTGGCTACACCCGCATCACCAAGATCGGTAACCGCCGTGGCGACAACGCGCCCATGGCCGTCATCGAGCTGGTCGAGGCGCTGACGGTGCAGCAGAAGGCCGTGGGTGAGGCCGAGGCCGCCACCAAGCGTGCGGTCAAGGAGGCCGACGAGGCCAAGGCCGCGGAGACCACCGAGGCTCCGGCCGAGGAGGCCGCTGCCGAGGAGTCGAAGGACGCCTGAGGCAACACCTCGCGCTGAGCGGGTCCGCCCTTTCCGGGCGGGCCCGCTTTCGCGTTCTTTCACGGGGCACCGCCCTGAGAGGATTTCCACGTGAGTGATGAAGTACAGCCCGGGTACGTCCGTGTCCGCCTCGACATCTCCTACGACGGCAGCGACTTCCACGGCTGGGCCAAGCAGGCCGGCGGCAGGCGGACCGTGCAGGGCGAGATCGAGGACGCCCTGCGCACGGTGACGCGGTCCCGGGAGACGTACGAGCTGACCGTCGCCGGGCGGACCGACGCCGGGGTGCACGCGCGCGGGCAGGTGGCGCACGTGGACCTGCCCGAGGAGGTCTGGCGGGAGCACAACCAGAAGCTGCTCAAGCGGCTCGCCGGGCGGCTGGCGAGGGACGTGCGGGTGTGGGCCCTCAGGCCGGCGCCCAGCGGCTTCAACGCCCGCTTCTCCGCGGTCTGGCGCCGGTACGCGTACCGGGTCACCGACAATCCCGGGGGAGTGGACCCCCTCCTGCGGGGCCACGTCCTGTGGCACGACTGGCCGCTCGACGTCGACGCCATGAACGAGGCCGCCCGGCGTCTGCTGGGCGAGCACGACTTCGCCGCGTACTGCAAGAAGAGGGAAGGGGCGACCACGATTCGCACCCTTCAGGAGCTGAGCCTCGAAAAGGGCGCCGACGGGATCATCACCGCCACCGTGCGCGCCGACGCGTTCTGCCACAACATGGTGCGCTCGCTGATCGGCGCGCTGCTGTTCGTCGGGGACGGGCACCGCGGGCCGGAGTGGCCCGGGAAGGTGCTGGCCGCGGGTGTGCGGGACTCCGCCGTGCATGTCGTACGACCGCACGGGCTGACCCTGGAGGAGGTGGGCTACCCCGCCGACGAGCTGCTGGCCGCGCGCAGCAAGGAGGCGCGGAACAAGCGCTCGCTTCCGTCGGCGGGGTGCTGCTGAGCTACCGGTTCGCCGCCGCGGACGCCTGGGCCTGGCCGCGGCGGTAGATCTGGTCGAAGGTGAACTGCTGCAGGTCGTTGCCGACGGAGAAGATCTTCGTGTCCTTCTTGGTCACGTTCTTGCCGTCGAGGAAGCCGACGGTCGTGAAGTAGGCGTAGCGGCCGGCGGCGTTCGTGGTCGTCAGGCAGACCGCGGCGTTGCAGAAGTCCTTGACACCCTTGCCGGACAGGGAGCGCACCATGGCGTTCTTCTTGGCCTGCTTCTTGACCTGCGCGGCCTTCGCCTGGTCGTCGAAGAGGGCGACGCCGACGGTGGCCGCGATGCCGCCCTTGCTGTAGGTGACGCGGATCAGGCGGGTGCAGCCGTTGGCGGTGAGGATCTTCGGAAGGTCGGCGCCGGCGGCGGAGGCGCAGTTGGTGGTGTCGGCCGTGGCGCCCTTCTTGTACACCGTGCCGTTCATGGTCAGCTGGGTGCCGGGGAAGAGCGTGTCGGCGCTGAGCGGGGCGGTGTCCTTCTTGGCGCTGGCGATGAAGTCCTTCGGGTCCAGCGGCGGCGGGGCGCTGGTGGGCGCGAAGGACGGCGTGGCCGAGCCGCTGGGCAGGGAGGCGCTGGCGGGCAGGTTGCTGGGGCCGGCCTCTGGTCCGTCGTCGCCGCCCGCGGAGACGACCGCCATGGCGACCACGGTGCCTATCGCGATCGTGGCGAGTGCGCCGCCGCCTATGAACAGCAGCTTGCGGCGCTTGTTGCGGGTCTCCGAGGCCTCCGCGAGCGCGGCCCAGTCGGGAGTGCCGTCGTCACCTCCGCTGTTCCAGGGCTGCTGGGAATTCGGTTTCCAGGGATCCCACTGCGACTGGGGTCCCCCCTGCCCGTAACTCATGGGGCGCATCTTAGACGGGGTGCGCAAGGTGCCGGGGCGGGTGCGGCGGCATGCCGTGTTTGTCCGCCGACATGAGGGGGAAGAGCCTCGTTTTGACCCGTCCGGGGCCCTGCAGGTAACCTGCTTCTTCGTTGTGTATTGGCTTGCTCATTCTCACGGGACGGGCCCTTACACCGGTCCACCGGGCCGATGACCAGCGACCAGCACGCGGTTTGCGTCACCGCGGTGCGGTCAAGGCTGTCGTGATCGTTTCGGTGACCTGTTCAGGACCATTCACTCGAAGCGAAGGCTACGAACCGTGCGTACGTACAGCCCCAAGCCCGGCGATGTGACGCGCCAGTGGCACGTCATCGACGCTCAGGACGTTGTCCTGGGCCGTCTCGCCACCACCGCAGCGACCCTCCTCCGGGGCAAGCACAAGCCGATCTACGCGCCGCACGTCGACGCTGGTGACTTCGTCATCGTCATCAACGCCGACAAGGTGCACCTGTCCGGCAACAAGCGGACCCAGAAGATGGCGTACCGCCACTCCGGCTACCCGGGTGGTCTGCGCTCCGTCCGTTACGACGAGCTGCTCGACAAGAACCCCGAGAAGGCCATCGAGAAGGCCGTCAAGGGCATGCTCCCCAAGAACTCCCTGGGCCGTCAGATGCTCTCGAAGCTGAAGGTCTACAAGGGTGACCAGCACCCGCACGCTGCCCAGCAGCCGGTGCCGTTCGAGATCACCCAGGTCGCGCAGTAAGTCCGGCCACCCCCTAAGACTGAAGAGAATCTGAGGAGAATCGTGGCCGAGACCACTGCCGAGCAGCCGCTCGAAGAGCTTGACATCGACAGCTACACCACCGAGTCCGAGGTTCCGGTGGAGGGTGAGTACACCTCCGAGTCCCTCGCCTCGCGCTTCGGTGAGCCCCAGCCCGCCGCGGGTCTGGGTCGCCGCAAGAACGCCATCGCCCGCGTCCGGATCGTTCCGGGCACCGGCAAGTGGAAGATCAACGGCCGCACCCTCGAGGACTACTTCCCGAACAAGGTGCACCAGCAGGAAGTCAACGAGCCCTTCAAGGTGCTCGAGCTGGACGGCCGTTACGACGTCGTCGCCCGCATCGCCGGTGGCGGTGTCTCCGGTCAGGCCGGTGCGCTCCGTCTCGGTGTCGCCCGCGCCCTGAACGAGGCCGACGTCGACAACAACCGCGGCCCGCTGAAGAAGGCCGGCTTCCTCAAGCGCGACGACCGTGCGGTCGAGCGCAAGAAGGCCGGTCTGAAGAAGGCCCGCAAGGCTCCGCAGTACAGCAAGCGCTAACCAGCAGCTGCCTGCTCGTACTCCGAACGCCCCGGCGGCACGCCACATGTGCCGTCGGGGCGTTCGTTTATCCCGGCCAAGGGCGTATAACGACACAAGACGTTCAAAGGCTGGTGTGATCGGATGACCCGGCGTCTGCCACCATTCATGGCAGCAAGGACGCTTCCTCAGGAGGACAAGTGGGACGACTCTTCGGCACGGACGGCGTGCGCGGTGTCGCCAACGCGGACCTGACCGCCGAGATGGCGCTCGGCCTGTCCGTAGCGGCGGCGCACGTGCTGGCCGAGGCGGGCACCTTCGAGGGCCACCGGCCGAAGGCGGTGGTCGGACGGGACCCGCGGGCGTCCGGGGAGTTCCTGGAAGCGGCCGTGGTCGCGGGCCTCGCGAGCGCGGGCGTGGACGTCCTGTGCGTCGGTGTGCTGCCGACGCCCGCGGTGGCGTATCTGACCGGCGCGCTCGGCGCCGACCTCGGTGTGATGCTCTCCGCCAGCCACAACGCCATGCCGGACAACGGCATCAAGTTCTTCGCCCGCGGCGGCCACAAACTCGCCGACGAGCTGGAGGACCGGATCGAGGCGGTGTACGAGTCGCACCGGCACGGCGAGCCGTGGCAGCGGCCGACGGGTGCCGGGGTCGGACGGGTGCGTTCGTACGACGAGGGTTTCGAGCAGTACGTCGGCCATCTGCTGTCGGTGCTGCCCAACCGGCTCGACGGGCTGAGGATCGTCCTGGACGAAGCGCACGGCGCGGCCTCGGGGGTCTCGCCGGAGGTGTTCTCCCGGGCGGGCGCCGAGATCGTCACGATCGGCGCGGAGCCGGACGGGCTCAACATCAACGACGGCTGCGGCTCGACCCACCTCGACAAGCTGAAGGCCGCGGTCCTGGAGCACCGCGCGGACCTCGGTGTCGCGCACGACGGCGACGCCGACCGCTGCCTGGCCGTGGACCACACCGGCGAGGAGGTCGACGGCGACCAGATCCTCTCCGTGCTGGCGCTGGCCATGCGGGAGCGTTCCGAGCTGCGGGCCGACACGGTGGTCGCCACGGTGATGTCCAACCTGGGCTTCAAGCTCGCGATGGAGAGGGCCGGGATCCGGCTCGTGCAGACGGCCGTGGGTGACCGGTACGTGCTCGAGGAGATGAAGGAGCACGGCTACGCCCTCGGCGGCGAGCAGTCCGGGCACGTGATCATCCTCGATCACGCGACGACCGGCGACGGCACCCTGACCGGGCTGCTGCTGGCGGCGCGGGTCGCCGAGACCGGGCGCAGCCTGCGCGAGCTGGCCGCCGTGATGGAGCGGTTGCCGCAGGTTCTGATCAACGTGCCGGACGTGGACAAGTCGCGGGTGCGGACCTCCGCGGACCTCGCCGCCGCTGTGGCCGAGGCCGAGCGGGAACTCGGCGAGACCGGGCGTGTGTTGCTGCGGCCGTCCGGTACCGAGCCGCTGGTGCGGGTGATGGTCGAGGCGGCCGACATCGACCAGGCGCGGTCGGTGGCCGGGCGGCTGGCCGACGCGGTGAAGTCCGCCCTGGGGTGATCCCCGAGGCGTAGCAAAAAGTGCACGATCCGTCACTGACTGTTTCTCTGGCGTCGAGGCCGCTGACAGCGGCGTCCCCCTCGACGAAAGAGAAGTACAGCATGAAGATCGTGAGCAGCACCCTGAAGCGGGCGGTCGGTCCGGTCCTGGCGGCGGGTCTTCTCGTCGCCTCGGCCGCCACCCCCGCCGCCGCCCAGACACCGGGCTCCACGGCGTTCCGCATTTTCGGCGGCCTCGCCGGGCTCCAGGCGCGCGCCGGTGTGAACAACATGGTCACGGCCACCCTCAACTCCGCCAACCATCTGATTCTCACCGACACCACGGGTATCGCGATCGGCCCGGGCTGCACCCGGGTGGACAGCAACCCCAACAGTGCCGACTGCGGCCCCGTCGGCACGCTGACCCGGCTCGCCGTCGCGCTGGGCGACGGGAACGACTCCTTCGACGGCTCCGCGGTTCATGTCAACACCACCGTCGACGCCGGTACGGGTACCGACACCGTGACCACCAATGGCGGCAATGACACGATCGGCGTCCAGGACAACGCCGGTGGTGACACGGTGAACTGCGGCGACGGCACCGACACGGTGTTCGCCGACCCCGGCGACACCGTCAACGGGAACTGCGAAAGGCGGTTCTAGAGGCCGCCGGCCCCGTACGCTCGCGCTGTCTGGCCCACAGTCACTTCTGGGCCAGCGGCGTCAGCGCATGGCGCCCATCCAGCAGGCGGGGCTACAGCTTGCGCAGCCTCAGCCGCTGCACCGTGTGGTCCGGGCCCTTGCGCAGGATGAGGGTGGCCCGGCCGCGGGTGGGGGCGATGTTCTCCACCAGGTTGGGCTTGTTGATCGTCCGCCACAGCGTGCGGGCGTAGTCGACGGCCTCCTCCTCGGAGACCTGGGTGTACTTGCGGAAGTACGAGGACGGGTTCTGGAAGGCGGTCTGGCGCAGCTTCTTGAAGCGGTTGAGGTACCAGCGCTCGATGTCCTCGGTGCTCGCGTCGACGTACACGCTGAAGTCGAAGTAGTCGGCGAGCCCGACCCGGGTACGGCCGTCCTTGCCGGGGAGGGCGGGCTGCAGGACGTTCAGTCCCTCGACGATCAGGATGTCGGGCCGGCGGACCGTGAGCCGCTGGCCCGGGACGATGTCGTAGATGAGGTGGGAGTAGACGGGAGCCGTGACCTCGTCCTTGCCCGCCTTGATGTCGGCGACGAACCGGGTGAGGGCCCGGCGGTCGTAGGACTCGGGGAATCCTTTCCGCGACATCAGACCGCGGGCCTGGAGCTCCTTGGTGGGCAGCAGGAAGCCGTCGGTGGTGACCAGCTCGACGCGCGGGTGCTCGGGCCAGCGGGACAGGAGGGCCTGCAGGAGCCGGGAGACGGTGGACTTGCCGCAGGCCACGGAGCCGGCGACCCCTATCACGAACGGGGTGCCGGACTGGGAGCCCTGCTCCCCGAGGAACGTGTTCAGGGCGCCTCTGAGTCCGTCGGTGGCACCCACGTACAGATTGAGGAGCCGGGAGAGCGGGAGGTAGATGTCCCGCACCTCGTCCAGGTCGATCACATCGCCCAGACCGCGCAGCCTCTCCACCTCCTCGGCGGTCAGCGGCAGCGGCGTCTTGTCGCGCAGCGCGCTCCACTCGGCGCGGGTGAGGTCGACGTAGGGAGTCGCCTCCGGCCTGTGCCGGTGGGCGCTCCGGGGCATCGAGGAGACCGGTGAGATCACAGTCCATTGTTAACGGAGTTTGAACGGGACGGCGGGTGGGGTCCGTCACGCCCGAGCACGCTGCCGAACCGGAGGTGCCGGTCGTGTCGAGGCCGACGTCCCTGGGCCCGTGTTGCGGGTGTTCGTATGGCGGTGGGAATTTCCGAATTCGGGCAGGCGGAAGCGGATTTCGGCGCCGCGTGGACCGTAGGCTGCGGCTCATGTGCGGAATCGTGGGATACGTAGGGTCGCAGTCGGCGCTCGATGTCGTGATGGCCGGGCTGAAGCGACTGGAGTACCGGGGGTACGACTCGGCCGGTGTCGCCGTGCTGGCGGACGGCGGGCTGGCCGCGGCGAAGAAGGCCGGGAAGCTGGTCAATCTGGAGAAGGAGCTGGCCGAACGGCCGCTGCCGACGGGCTCGACGGGCATCGGGCACACCCGCTGGGCCACGCACGGCGGACCCACGGACGGCAACGCCCATCCGCATCTGGACAACGCGGGCCGGGTCGCCGTCGTCCACAACGGGATCATCGAGAACTTCGCGGTGCTGCGCGCCGAGTTGGCCGAGCGCGGCCACGAGCTGAACTCCGAGACGGACACCGAGGTGGTCGCCCACCTGCTGGCCGAGGAGTTCTCCTCCTGCGCCGACCTCGCGGAGTCCATGCGGCTGGTGTGCCGGCGGTTGGAGGGCGCGTTCACGCTGGTCGCGGTGCACGCCGACGAGCCGGACGTGGTCGTGGGCGCGCGGCGGAACTCCCCGCTGGTGGTGGGCGTTGGAGAGGGTGAGGCGTTCCTGGCCTCCGACGTCGCGGCGTTCATCGCCCACACGCGCTCGGCGGTCGAGCTGGGCCAGGACCAGGTGGTGGAGCTGCGCCGCGACGGCGTCACGGTCACGGGCTTCGACGGCCGCCCGGCCGAGGTCCGCTCCTACCACGTGGACTGGGACGCCTCCGCTGCCGAAAAGGGGGGGTATGACTACTTCATGCTCAAGGAGATCGCCGAACAGCCCAAGGCGGTCGCCGATACGCTGCTCGGCCGGATCGACCCGTCCGGCTCGCTGACGCTGGACGAGGTCCGGATCACCCCGTCCGAGCTGCGCGAGATCGACAAGGTCGTCATCGTCGCCTGCGGTACGGCCTTCCACGCCGGCCTGATCGCCAAGTACGCCATCGAGCACTGGACGCGGATCCCGTGCGAGGTGGAGCTGGCCAGCGAGTTCCGCTACCGGGACCCGATCCTGGACGGCCGCTCCCTGGTCATCGCCATCTCCCAGTCCGGCGAGACCATGGACACCCTGATGGCCCTGCGGCACGCCCGCGAGCAGGGCTCCAAGGTGCTGGCCATCTGCAACACCAACGGCTCGACCATCCCGCGCGAGTCGGACGCGGTGCTGTACACCCACGCGGGCCCGGAGGTCGCGGTCGCCTCCACCAAGTGCTTCCTGACCCAGCTGGTGGCCTGCTATCTGGTCGCCCTGTATCTGGGCCAGGTGCGCGGCACCAAGTGGGGCGACGAGGTCCAGGCGGTGATCAAGGACCTCTCCCGGATCTCGGAGGACGTCGAGCGGGTCCTGGAGACCATGGAGCCGGTGCGGGCGCTGGCACGGACGCTGGCGTCGAAGGACACGGTGCTGTTCCTGGGCCGCCACGTGGGCTACCCGGCGGCCCTCGAAGGCGCCCTCAAGCTCAAGGAACTCGCCTATATGCACGCCGAGGGCTTCGCGGCGGGCGAGCTGAAGCACGGGCCGATCGCACTGATCGAGGAGGACGTGCCGGTGGTCGTGGTCGTCCCCTCCCCGCGTGGCCGCTCGGTCCTGCACGACAAGATCGTCTCCAACATCCAGGAGATCCGGGCCCGTGGGGCGCGCACGATCGTGATCGCGGAGGAGGGCGACGAGGCGGTGGTCCCCTACGCCGACCACCTGATCCGCATCCCGGCCACCCCGACCCTGCTGCAGCCCCTGGTCGCCACCGTCCCCCTGCAGGTCTTCGCGTGCGAGTTGGCCACCGCCCGCGGCAACGACGTGGACCAGCCGCGGAATCTGGCGAAGTCGGTGACGGTGGAGTGAGCGCGCGCTTCAGTGCACCGACAGGCCGCCGTCCACGAAGACCGACTGGCCGGTGACATAGGCGGAGGCGCGGCTCGCGAGGAAGACGGCCGCGCCTTCGAAGTCCTCGGCGAGACCGTTGCGGCCGGTCATCGTGCGCGCGGCCAGCGCCGCCACCTTCTCCGGGTCGGAGGACAGCCGTTCGTTCAGCGGTGTCATCACGAACCCCGGGACCAGGGTGTTGACGGTGACGCCGTACGGCGACCAGGCCTCGGCCTGTGAGCGGGCCAGCGACTCCAGCGCCCCCTTCGAGACGCCGTACGCCCCGCTCTGCACGAAGGCGCGGTGGGCCTGCTGGGAGGTGATGTGGATGATCCGGCCGAAGCCCCGCTCCGCCATGCCGGGCCCGAACCGCTGCCCCAGCAGGAACGGCGCCTGAAGGTTGACGGCCATGGTGGTGTCCCACACGTCCTCGCCCAGCTCGCTCATCGGTGGCCGCAGGTTGATCCCGGCCGAGTTGACGAGGATGTCGGGCTCGCCGAAGACCCCGGCCGCCTCCTCGGCCGCCGCGCGCACACCGTCCCGGGTGCTCAGATCGGCCGCGACCCAGGCGGCCCGGCAGCCCGCGGCCGTCAACCCGCTGACGGTCTCGGCCAGTTGTTCCTTGCCGCGGGCCACGACCACCACGCTCGCGCCGGCCCGTGCCAGCGCCCCGGCGATGGCCCGGCCGATGCCGGAACTGCCTCCGGTCACCACGGCGACACGGCCGTCCAGCGAGAACAGGTCGAAGAGGTAGCCCTGGGACGTCATGGGGCGCAGCGTAGACGGCGGACGCGTGGCTCGGCAGGGGATTTCGGCAGGTGGGCGGGTGTGGCGGGGCCGGCGATCGTAGGCTGCCCGGCATGAGCATCATCGGAGTGGGGATCGACGTCGCCGAGATCGACCGGTTCCGTGCCTCGCTGGAGCGGACCCCGGGCCTGGCCGACCGGCTGTTCGTGGAAGGCGAGTTGCTGCTGCCCAGCGGGGAGCGGCGCGGGATCGCTTCGCTCGCGGTCCGGTTCGCCGCCAAGGAGGCGCTGGCGAAGGCCCTCGGCGCACCGCCCGGGCTGCACTGGACCGACGCCGAGGTGTACGTCGAGGACAGCGGGCAGCCCCGGTTGCGGGTGACGGGGACCGTGGCGGCGCGGGCCGCGGAACTGGGCGTGCGCTCCTGGCATGTGTCGCTCAGCCACGACGCGGGGGTCGCCTCGGCCGTGGTGATCGCCGAGGGGTGAGTGCCCGGGTGTGGACGGCCGCGGTTCCGGGGCAGACTCGGTGCCATGCGTACTGCGTACAGCGTGGAGACGGTAAGGGCGGCCGAACGCGCACTGATGGCACGGCTGCCGGAGGGTGCGCTGATGCAGCGGGCCGCCGCGGGGCTGGCCGCTGCCTGCGCCGAGTTGCTCGGGCGGGTGTACGGCAGCCGGGTGGTGCTGCTGGTGGGCAGCGGCGACAACGGCGGGGACGCCTTGTACGCGGGGGCACGGCTGGCCCGGCGGGGAGCCGGCGTCACGGCCGTACTGCTCTCGCCCGAACGGGCGCACGCCGGGGGGCTCGCCGCTCTGCGCAGGGCCGGGGGAGCCGTCGCCGCGTCCGATGCCGTCGACGCGCTGATCGAGCGGGCCGATCTCGTCGTCGACGGCATCGTGGGGATCGGCGGCAAGGGCGGGCTGCGGCCCGACGCCGAGAAACTCGCGCGGCTGGCGGAACGGTCCCGGGCCGCCGTGGTGGCCGTGGACCTGCCCAGCGGGGTCGAGGCCGACACCGGGGAAGTGCGCGGCGCCGCGATCCGGGCCGACCTCACGGTCACCTTCGGCACCTGCAAACCCGGCCTGCTGATCGACCCGGCACGGGAGTACGCCGGGGTCGTGCGGCTGGTCGGCATCGGGCTGGAACTGCCGGGCGAGGCCGAGCTGGAGGCCCTGCAGCATGCCGAGGTCGCGCGGCTGCTGCCGGTCCCCGCGGCGGAGAGCGACAAGTACCGGCGGGGGGTCGTGGGCATCGCCGCCGGGTCCGCGCGGTATCCGGGGGCCGCCGTGCTCGCCGTGTCCGGGGCGCTGCGGGGCGGGGCGGGCGCCGTACGGTACGTCGGGCCCGCGGGCGAGGCGGTCATCGCACGCTTCCCGGAGACGTTGGTGTCCGACGCCGGGCCGGCCGGGGCCGGGCGGGTGCAGGCCTGGGTGGTCGGGCCGGGGGCGGGCGACGACGCGGCGACCGTGGCCGAGGTGCTGGGCGCGGACGTGCCGGTCCTGGTCGACGCGGACGGGCTGCGGCTGGCCGAGCGGGACGCGGTGCGCGGGCGTACCGCGCCGACCCTGATGACCCCGCACGCGGGAGAGGCCGCCGCGCTGCTGGGGGTGCGGCGGGAGGAGGTCGAGGGGGCTCGGCTGGCCGCGGTGCGTGAGCTGGCGGCGGTGTACCGGGCGACCGTGCTGCTGAAGGGCTCGACGACGCTGGTGGCCGACCCGGGGGGAGGAGCCGTGCGGGTGAACGCCACGGGGACCCCGTGGCTGGCGACGGCGGGCAGTGGTGACGTGTTGTCAGGGCTGGCCGGGTCGCTGCTGGCGGCGGGGTTGCCGGCGGTGGACGCGGGCAGTGCGGCGGCGTATCTGCACGGACTGGCCGGGCGGTTCGCCTCGGACGGGGCACCGGTGGGGGCGCATGACGTCGCGGCGCTGATCCCGGAGGCGTGGCGGGACGTCCGGGGCTGACCGGGCCGGCAGGCCCTCACCCCTTCCCGTACGCCGGCACCCGCCGGGGGAGTCCGGTGACCGCTCCGGCCGGGGCCACGGCGCCTGGCGAAGACGGACGCGCTGTGCCCGGCCACCGCGACGAACCGGGAGAGGATCAGAACCGCCCGGCCGGACCGGCCGCGCCGCGCCGCCGCCACCCCGGGTGCCGGCTGTACGGCGGGGTCTCGGGCTGTACGGCCCCGAGCGCGTCCGCCGCCGGGAGGGCCGCCGTCGGACGGGTGGCGGCCCGGGTGGCCCGCGCGGACCGCACCTGGATACCGGACCGGGTGTACCCAGGTGCACTCCTCGGGTGACTCCGCCGCGCGGCATCCCCGATCCGTGAGGGCCGCGCGTTTGGCTGATCGCATGATCAGCAGACGAATCGCGTCCCGGGGTGTCGCGGCGCTGCTCGCCCTCATCACGGCACTCCCGGCGGCCGGAACCGCCGAAGCCGCGGTGGCCGCCCGCTCGGCGGTCAAACCCGCACCCCCCGCCCCGGCCCCCGCCCCCGAGCTGGTCCCCGGCGTCGCCCCCGGGCCCGCTCAGCCCTGGCAGATCGACACGCCCGACCAGGCGCTGCCGCCGAAGGTGTACACACCGAGCGCGGCGGAGGACGCCGTCGAACCCAAGGCCGCGGCGCCGGGGACGTACGACCTCATCGAGTACGTGCCGCTCGCCGACGCCGTCGGCAAGGTGACGTGCAGCAAGCAGGCCGGGCCCTACCAGCGGCAGGTGGAGCGGTGGCTGAAGCGGAAGGCGGACGGCAGGCAGTCCGCCGCCGACTGCAGGGCCATCCGCGCCTTCCAGACCAAGCACAAGATCAAGCCGGCCATCGGGTTCGCCGGGCCCGTCACCTGGTCGGCCATGATGCTCATCTCGGCGAAGAAGAACCCCAACGCCGCCAAGAAGTGCCCCGTCCGGTCGTACAGGGTCGCCTGCGTCGACCTGACCCGGCAGCTCACCTGGGTGCAGAAGGGCTCGAAGGTGGTGTTCGGGCCGGTGCCGATGCGCAGCGGACGCAAGGGGCACGTCACCCGCAAGGGCTGGCACACCGTCTACTGGCGGCACAAGAACCATGTGTCGACCCTGTACAACGAACCCATGCCGTACGCCCAGTTCTTCGACGGCGGCGAGGCCTTCCACGCCGTCTACGGCAGCATCTACACCACCGTCGGCTCCTGGGGCTGCGTCAATCTGAAGCTCGGTGACGCGCGCAAGCTGTGGGGCGTACTGAAGAAGGGCGACCACGTCTACGTATGGGGGCGGCGGTCGGGTACCTGACACTGCACGCCGGGGCCCGTACGGCCCTCTGAGAGACTGGGGGCGCGATGAGTGAGACTGCGACTGTGCCGACCGCCCCCCTGCGCGCCCGCGCCGAGATCGATCTGGGTGCCCTGCGGGCCAATGTGCGTGCCCTGCGTGCCCGGGCGAAGAGCGCGGCCCTGATGGCCGTCGTCAAGTCCGACGGCTACGGCCACGGGGCGCTGCCGTGTGCCCGCGCGGCCCTCGCGGCGGGCGCGAGCTGGCTCGGTACGGCCACGCCCGAGGAGGCCCTCGCGCTGCGCGCGGCCGGGCTGCCGGGCCGGATCCTGTGCTGGCTGTGGGTGCCGGGCGGACCCTGGCGGCAGGCGGTGGAGGCCGACATCGACGTGTCCCTGAGCGGGACGTGGGCGCTGCGGGAGGTCGTCGCGGCGGCCAGGGAGGCCGGGCGGCACGCGCGCGTGCAGCTCAAGGCCGACACCGGGCTCGGCCGCAACGGCTGCCAGCCGGCCGACTGGCCCGAACTGGTCGCGGAGGCCCTGCGCGCCGAGGCCGAGGGGCTGGTCCGCATCACCGGTCTGTGGTCGCACTTCGCCTGCGCCGACGAGCCCGGGCATCCGTCCATCGCCGCCCAACTGGACCGTTTCCGGGAGATGCTGGCGTACGCCGAGGAGCAGGGCGTACGGCCCGAGGTGCGGCACATCGCCAACTCGCCCGCCACGCTCACGCTGCCCGAGACCCATTTCGACCTGGTCCGCACGGGCATCGCCCTGTACGGCATCTCGCCCAGCCCCGAGCTGGGCACCCCGGCCGATTTCGGGCTGCGTCCGGTCATGACGCTCAGCGCCTCGCTGGCCCTGGTCAAGCGTGCGCCCGGCGGGCACGGCATCAGCTACGGCCACCACTACGTCACCCCCGGAGAGACCACCCTCGGCCTGGTGCCGGTGGGCTACGCGGACGGCATCCCGCGGCACGCCTCCGGCACCGGTCCGGTGCTGGTCGACGGCAAGTGGCGGACGGTCGCCGGCCGGGTCGCCATGGACCAGTTCGTGGTGGACCTCGGCGGGGACGAGCCGGAGGTGGGCGCGGAGGCGGTCCTCTTCGGGCCCGGCGACCGCGGTGAGCCCACCGCCGAGGACTGGGCGCAGGCCTGCGGCACGATCGCGTACGAAATCGTCACACGCATCGGAACCCGGGTTCCCCGCGTCTATGTGAACGGGGAAGAACTCGGGTAACCCGTCCGCACGAGCGGCACCGACACAGCGGCAACAGCAGCGATCCAGCACCACACACACCACACCAGCACCACAGGTTTCATCCGTTTCACCCCACCCAGCGAACTGCAGTACGGCGAAGAGGAGCGGTACGTGAGCGAGAGCAGTGCGGAGGCCGTGGCGGACGTCGTCGCCTCGGCGGCCGCCGCCTCCGCCGCGGGGGCGGCCGGCAGCTGGCGCAGGGCGACCGGCATCGCCGGTGCCGCGATAGGCGTGCTCGCCGCGGGCGCGGCGGCCGGCGTCGCCATCGAGCGGATGACCGTGGGCCGCGGCATGCGCAGGAAGGCCCGGCTGGCGCTGGACTCCGCGGGCCCCTACGGCACCCTGCGCGGCACCCCCGGCAAGGCGCACGCCGACGACGGCACCGAGCTGTACTACGAGGTCGACGAGGTTGAGCCCGATCCCGGGCCGAACGTCTCCCCGCGCCGGCGAAGGCTGTTCGGCCGCAAGGCGCCCGCCCCGGTCACCGTCGTCTTCTGCCACGGCTACTGCCTCAGCCAGGACTCCTGGCACTTCCAGCGGGCGGCCCTGCGCGGGGTCGTCCGGACCGTGCACTGGGACCAGCGCAGCCACGGCCGGTCCGGGCGGGGCACGGCCCAGACCCGGGACCGGGTGCCGGTCACCATCGACCAGCTCGGCCGCGACCTGAAGGCGGTCCTCGACGCCGCCGTACCGGAGGGGCCGATCGTGCTGGTCGGCCACTCGATGGGCGGCATGACCATGATGGCCCTCGCCGCCCAGTTCCCCGAGCTGATCCGGGACCGGGTCGTCGCCACCGCCTTCGTCGGCACGTCGTCCGGGCGGCTCGGCGAGGTCAACTTCGGGCTGCCCCTCGCCGGCGTCAACGCGGTGCGCCGGATCCTGCCCGGGGTGCTGAAGGCGCTCGGGCAGCAGGCGGAGCTGGTGGAGAAGGGGCGCCGGGCCACCGCCGACCTGTTCGCCGGGATCATCAAGCGGTACTCGTTCGCCGGGCGGGACGTCGACCCGGCCGTCGAGCGGTTCGCGGAGCGGATGATCGAGTCCACACCGATCGACGTGGTCGCCGAGTTCTACCCGGCCTTCACCGACCACGACAAGACCGAGGCGCTCTCCTGCTTCCAGGACATGCCGGTGCTCGTGCTGGCCGGCGTCCAGGACCTGGTCACGCCCAGCGAGCACAGCGAGGCCATCGCCGACCTGCTGCCCGACGCCGAGCTGGTCCTCGTCCCGGACGCCGGGCACCTGGTGATGCTGGAGCACCCGGAAGTGGTCACCGACCGCCTCGCCGACCTCCTCACCCGTGCGGGCGCGGTGCCCGCAGGGGCTACCGTTACTGGCTATGGAAGCACCAGCAGCACCGCACAACCCCGCTGAGACCCGGCTGACGATCACCGCGCCCGAGCAGATGCGGGAGCTGGGCCGCCGACTGGCCAAGCTGCTGCGCGCGGGTGACCTGGTGATGCTCAGCGGCGAGCTGGGCGCGGGCAAGACCACGCTGACCCGCGGGCTCGGCGAGGGCCTCGGCGTGCGCGGCGCGGTCACCTCACCGACCTTCGTGATCGCCCGGGTGCACCCCTCCCTCGGCGACGGCCCGCCCCTCGTCCACGTCGACGCCTACCGGCTCGGCGGCGGCCTGGACGAGATGGAGGACCTGGACCTCGACGTCTCGCTGCCCGGCTCGGTGATCGTCGTGGAATGGGGCGAGGGCAAGGTCGAGGACCTGACCGAGGACCGCCTCCAGGTCGTCATCCACCGCGCCGTCGGGGACACGACCGACGAGGTGCGGCATGTGACGCTGACCGGGCTGGGGGAGCGCTGGGCCGGCGCGGGCCTGGACACGCTCACGGCCTGACCGGCACGGACTTTCCGACAAGCCGTCGGCAACATATTGCGCAGGACGTCCCGGGCGTGGTCACATGGTACCCAGCCCGTAGTTAGGTGTACCTAACTACCCGCCCCCGCACGTCAGGAGGCGCCCATGTCCGAACCCGGGTCCACCACGGCCACAGGGGTGTCCATGCGCGACCTGCTGGCGTCGTGCGCGGCGGCGAAGGCGGTCTCCCGGCCGCCGCGGGCCCCCGAGCGCCCCGAAGGGGCGAAAGGGGCGCGGGGTACGGCGCGACCAGCCACGGTGGACCCGCAGCCGCACGACGGCACAACGCGGCACCTCCCGCGGAGCGCTTAGCGGATCACCACGACCCGCACCCCGATCGTCGCGAAGTCCCACATCGCCTCACCGTCCGCCCGGCTCTCCCGGATACCCCCCGTCCGTGCGCTCGGGTCGGCCGCCGCCCGCGGAGCGGTCGCCGCGCTGAACCCGATCGCCAGCCCTTCCACGCTGGTGAACCGCACGACGTGCTCGACGGGAACGCCGTCGGAGCCGGTGACCGCACTCGAACGGGACGTGACCCAGTACGTGCCGACCGGCGGGTCGATGCTGCCCGGGCTCACCTTGAACGTGCGCTGCACCCGGTTCGCCCCGTCGACCAGCCAGACCCGGTCGTCGTCCACCGAGTACACGACCCGTTCGCCCAGGCCGGAACCGCGCGGCAGGGCCGTCGGGTTGCCGCGGTCGCGGGGCGTCCTGCCGGCGGCCGTCAGGGGAGGTGCGCCCGCCGCGGGCCTGACGCCCAGGCTCGCCGGTGCGGTCGCGTGGGCCTGGTAGGCGAGGAAGCCGACGGCTCCGAGGGCCGCCGCGGTGAGGGCGGCCACGATCCCCGAGCTGGTCCCTGCCACGTGCGCCCACCTCCACCTCGGGTCATATGTCGTACTTCGTACAGACCGTAGCACCGGGTGACCGTTCGACCCGGACGGCCATGCGTGAGCCGTGGGCGCCGTAGGCTGTTTGCGTGCTCTTGCTCGCTCTGGATACCGCCACACCCGCCGTCACCGTCGCGCTGCACGACGGCACGGACGTCATCGCCTCGTCGAGTCAGGTGGACGCGCGCCGGCACGGTGAGCTGCTGCTGCCGGCCGTCGACCGTGTGCTCGCCGAGGCCGGGCTCACGCTGGACGCCGTCACCGGCGTCGTCGTCGGCATCGGGCCCGGCCCCTACACCGGTCTGCGCGTCGGCCTGATGACCGCCGACACCTTCGGCCTCGCCCTCGGCGTCCCGGTGCACGGCGTGTGCACCCTGGACGGCCTCGCCTACGCCGCCGACATCGAGAAGGGCCCCTTCGTCGTGGCGACCGACGCCCGGCGCAAGGAGGTCTACTGGGCGAAGTACGCCGACTCCCGGACCCGGCTGACCGACCCGGCCGTGGACCGGCCGGCCGACATCGCCGAGCAGGTCTCGGGTCTGCCGGCGGTCGGCGCCGGCGCCCTGCTCTACCCGGACACGTTCCCGAGCGCCCACGAGCCCGAGCACGTCTCCGCCGCCGCCCTCGCCTCGCTCGCGGCCGGGAGGCTGGCCGCCGGCGAGGAACTCCCGGCCCCCCGCCCGCTGTACCTGCGCCGCCCGGACGCCCAGGTCCCCAAGAACTACAAGGTGGTCACCCCGAAGTGACCGTACAACTGCGCGAGATGCGCTGGTGGGACATCGACCCGGTCCTGGAGCTGGAGAAGGACCTGTTCCCCGAGGACACCTGGTCCCGGGGCATGTTCTGGTCCGAGCTGGCCCACTCCCGGGGACCGGGGGCGACCCGTCGTTACCTCGTCGCCGAGACCGGCGGCCGTATCGTCGGCTACGCCGGTCTGGTCGCCGCCGGTGAGCAGGGCGACGTCCAGACCATCGCCGTGGCCCGCGACCTCCAGGGCACCGGTCTCGGCGCCCGCCTGCTGACCGAGCTGCTGCGCGCGGCGACCGAGTTCGAGTGCCACGAGGTGATGCTCGAGTGCCGGGTCGACAACGTCCGCGCCCAGAAGCTCTACGAGCGCTTCGGGTTCGAGCCGATCGGCTTCCGGCGCGGCTACTACCAGCCGGGCAACGTGGACGCCCTGGTCATGCGCCTGACCGACCCTTCCTCATCAGTACAAGGAACCGAGATCAATGGCTGACGAACCCCTCGTCCTCGGCATCGAGACCTCCTGCGACGAGACCGGCGTCGGCATCGTCCGCGGCACCACCCTGCTGGCGGACGCCGTCGCCTCCAGCGTGGACGAGCACGCCCGCTTCGGCGGTGTGGTACCGGAGGTGGCGTCCCGCGCGCACCTGGAGGCGATGGTGCCGACCATCGACCGTGCCCTGAAGGAGGCGGGGGTCGGCGCGAGGGACCTGGACGGCATCGCGGTGACCGCCGGCCCCGGACTCGCGGGCGCCCTGCTCGTCGGCGTCTCGGCGGCCAAGGCGTACGCCTACGCCCTCGGCAAGCCCCTGTACGGCGTCAACCACCTGGCCTCCCACATCTGCGTCGACCAGCTGGAGCACGGCCCGCTGCCCGAGCCGACGATGGCCCTGCTGGTCAGCGGCGGGCACTCGTCCCTGCTGCTGTCCGAGGACATCACCTCGGACGTCCGCCCGATGGGCTCGACCATCGACGACGCGGCGGGCGAGGCCTTCGACAAGATCGCCCGCGTGCTGAACCTGGGCTTCCCCGGCGGCCCGGTCATCGACCGGTACGCGCGCGAGGGCGACCCGGAGGCGATCGCCTTCCCGCGCGGCCTGACCGGTCCGCGCGACCCCGCCTACGACTTCTCCTTCTCCGGCCTGAAGACGGCCGTGGCCCGCTGGATCGAGGCGAAGCGCGCGGCCGGAGAGGAGGTCCCGGTCCGCGATGTGGCCGCGTCCTTCCAGGAGGCCGTCGTCGACGTGCTGACCCGCAAGGCCGTGCGCGCCTGCAAGGACGAGGGCGTCGACCACCTGATGATCGGCGGCGGCGTCGCGGCCAACTCCCGGCTGCGCGCGCTCGCCCAGGAGCGCTGCGAGGCGGCCGGAATCCGGCTGCGTGTGCCGCGCCCCAAGCTGTGCACGGACAACGGCGCGATGGTCGCCGCGCTCGGCGCCGAGATGGTCGCCCGCAACCGGGCCGCCTCCAGCTGGGACCTGTCGGCCGACTCCTCCCTGCCGGTCACGGACCCGCACGTCCCGGGCGACCACGACCATGTGCACGAGGTCAGCAAGGAGAACCTGTACTCGTGACCGTCGCGCTGATGTGGGAGGCCCGGGCGGCCGACGGGCGGGGGGCGGAACTCCTCGCCTGGGCACGGGAACAGCGCCTGACGGAAGAGCCGCTCAGGCGCGAGACCTTCCGGGCGCCGCAGGACCGGGTGCTGGTCATCACGTGGTGGGACGCGTCGTACGACGCCGAGCTGCCCGAACTGCCCGAACCCTCCTCGGAGTTGGTGACCCGGGCCGTGCACCGCTGGCGGTTCGAGTCGGTCACGGACGGCTGAGTTTGGCGGTCCGGCCGGACTGCGCTATGATCATCACACAGCGAACGGCCGGAACGCCGAGATCGAGACATCGACATCGGAACTCCGCCCCGGACGCAGTGCGTTGGTGGTCCAAGGAAAGACGTCCCGCTTCCTGCGGGGAGATGCAGGTGCAAGGCCTGCCCGGCGCTCCACACACACCCCGCCCCCGGTTTCCCGGGGGCGGGGTGTTCTCGTTACCTGCGGCCGGCCCTCTGCGGCCGGACCGCCTCCGCCTCGGGGCCCTCCTTCTCCGGGTCCGGTCCTGCCGCGGCGGCCCGCCGCTCGTTGAACTGCGCATACGCCATCAGCCCGAACAGCACCGCGAGCAGCACCGCCGACGAACCGGCCGTACCGAGGTCGAGGCCGCCCTTCGCGACCGGCTTGGTCAGGAAGTCGCCGGCCGTGGCGCCGAGCGGGCGGGTCAGCACGAACGCGATCCAGAAGAGCAGCACGTTCGGCACGGCCGGGACCTTCATCAGCGCGATCAGGACCAGCAGCGCGCCGGCCACCAGGGCCGCGCCGCCCAGGTAGCCCAGGCCCGAGCTGTCGGACAGGAAGTCGCCCATCGAGGTACCCAGGGTGTTGGAGACCAGGATGGCCGACCAGAACAGGGCCTCACCCCTGAAGGTGACGATGTCGCGGATCTGGAAGGTCATCCCGCTCAGCTTCCAGGCCAGGAAGATCGCCAGGAGGAGGGAGACGAGGATCGCCGCGCCCTCCGGGTAGCCGAGGCCCAGGCCCTGCGGGCCCCAGCCCAGCTTCGTGGCGCCGTTCGACAGGTACTTGGCGCTGGCGTCGCGGTTCATGAAGTCGGACATGGTGGTGCCGGCCATGGAGGTCGACAGGATCACGGTCCAGTAGAAGAACGGGTTGTAGCGCGACGAGCGCAGCTGGATCACCAGCGTCACCACGAAGACCAGGAACAGGGCGATGGTGGTGAGGAAGTAGCCGAGCTTCAGCGTCTGCGAGAACAGATCGCCGGCCGTCTCGCCCAGGGTGGTCGCCGCGATCTTCATGACCCAGAAGGCCAGGGTGACCTCGGGCAGTTTCTTCATCACGGACTTCGTCGTCGTCAAGGGAGCTCCTGTGAGGGGGTGTCACCTGCGACCCGACCCTCCCAAGGGTCACCTGAACGCGTCCTGAACGCCTCGCGTCCGAGGTCTTGCGGAACCGGGTTCGCTGTGGTGTCGCTGTGGCTCGATCCGTTCCCCTCCATACGCTCGACTCAATCCGTTCGCTCAATCCGTTCCGCCGGACACCTCCACCTCGCACCGCAACCGCCGTTCCGGCTCCACCACCCGCGCCCCCGCCCGGCCCGTGAAGCAGGACAGGTCCGCGTGGAAACGGAAGGTCAGCCGGCGGGACGCGCCGGGATCCAGCTCCACCCGCCGGTAGCCGATCAGCCGTACGTCCGGACGGGTCACCGAAGCCGCTGACCGAGATGGCCGAGGCGGCGGCCCGGCTGGTGCTGGAACCGGGGCGCGCACCGGAGGAGCGGGCCGCCACGCGGGTGGAGCTGGCGACGAGCCTGGTGGTGCGGTCGAGTACGGATGTGCCGGGGGCGCCCCGGCGGCTCGCGTATGGACGGGCGCCGGGGGCCACCACAAACCGGCGTACCACGGGATCTCCGAGGCCCTCGGCGGCGGCGGCCGGCCCGGTTCGGTGGCGTTCGGCTTCGACGCCTCCTGGAGCGGGAGCAATCCGGCACCCACGATGACACCGGGCTGAGACACGGCACGAGAATCACCGAAGAAATCCGGTTCTGACGGCTTCCGCTAACAGCCCCCTAATAATTCGGACTTACGTTCCTGCCGTGACGCGACACGTGGAGCAACACGAGGAGCAAGGCGACGCGGGCAGACGGGCGGGCCGGCGGTCGGGAGCGCTGAAGATCGTCGGCCTGACCCTGACGGGCACCCTGCTGCTGGGCGCGGGCGCGGTGGGCTGGGCCTACCGGCACCTGGACCACAACATCACAAGCGTCGACATCAACAGCGCACTCGGCGACGACCGGCCCGCCAAGGCCCTGGTCACCCCGGCCCCGTCCGCCGACGCCCCGCTGCCGGCCGGCTCCCTGAACATCCTGGTCCTCGGCTCGGACTCGCGCAGCGGCAAGGCCAACAGGGAACTCGGCGGCGGTGACAGCTCCGGCGCCCGCTCCGACACGGCGATGGTCGTGCACCTCGACGCGGGCCGTACCCGGGCGACCGTCGTCAGCATCCCGCGCGACACCCTCGTCACCCGCCCGTCCTGCCCGCTCGCCTCCGGAGGTTCGACGGCGGTGGCCCACGGCGCGATGTTCAACACCGCCTACGAGGTGGGCGGCGCGGTGTGCGCCGTCAAGACGGTCGAGTCGATCACGAACGTCCGCATGGACCACTACATCGAGATCGACTTCTCCGGCTTCGCGAAGCTGGTGGACGCGCTCGGCGGGGTCGACGTCACCACCACGCGGGACATCGACGACGACGAGAGCCATCTGCACCTGACGGCCGGCCCCCATCACCTCGACGGCAAGCAGGCCCTGGCGCTCGCCCGCACCCGGTACGGCATAGGCGACGGCAGCGACCTCGGCCGCATAGGGCTGCAGCAGCGGCTGGTGAAAGCCCTGCTGACGCAGATGGCCGCCACGAACCTGCTCACCGACCCGGCCGGGCTGTACCGGGCCGCCGACGCGGTCACCGCCGGCCTCACCACCGACACCGGCCTGGACTCCCTGAGCGAGCTGATGCGGCTCGGCCAGAGCCTGAAGGGCCTGACCGCCGACCATGTGAAGACGGTGATGATGCCGGTCGTCACGGCACCCTCCGACCACAACCGGGTGATCGCGAAGGAGCCGGCGGCGAGCGAGCTGTGGGCGTCCCTGCGCTGAGCGGTACACCGCGTCGGCGTCGTGGAAAAAATCCCCGGCGAGCGTGTCGATCCGGGTGTCTCCCGTTCGACGCATGGGTGAGCGGTGGGGACGGGCCCCGCCGCCCGACCGAAGGAGGCACCATGCCCCGCTATCTCTCGCTCGTACGCGTCGACGAGTCCACCGCGCCGCCCGAGGGCCCCAGCCCCGAGCTGATGCAGCGGATGGGCGAGCTGATCGAGGAGATCACCAAGGCCGGCGTCATGCTCGACACCGCCGGGCTCACCCCGCACAGCCAGGGCAAGCGGGTCCACTGGGAGGGCGGCAGGCTCACCGTCACGGACGGGCCGTTCACCGAGTCCAAGGAGGTCGTCGGCGGCTATGCGCTCATGCAGTGCAAGGACATGGACGAGGCGATCGAGTGGACCAAGCGGTTCCTGCAGACCCACGAGGAGTACTGGACCGTGACCTGTGAGGTCCGGGAGATCGCCGAGGGCTGAGCCGGTCCTGGCCCCGGGGGCGTCCGGGGGTGTTGCATGGTGGGCTGTGGAACCACAGCCCACCGAGCCGCACCCCACCGCGCCCGCCGCCCACGCCATCGAGACCGTCTTCCGCCTGGAGTCGCCGCGTGTCATCGCCGGCGTGGCCCGGATCGTCCGTGACGTGGGCATCGCCGAGGAACTGGCGCAGGACGCCCTGGTCGCCGCCCTGGAGCAGTGGCCCCGCGACGGTGTGCCCGACAACCCCGGCGCCTGGCTCATGGCCACCGCCCGGCACCGGGCCGTCGACCTGATCCGGCGCCGCGAGACCTACGCCCGCAAGCTGCGGGAGATCGGCCGGGACCGCACGCTGTCGTCCCCGCCGCCGTACGACGAGCCCGCCGACCCGGACGACATCGACGACGACCTGCTCCGGCTCGTCTTCACCGCCTGCCACCCGGTCCTGTCCCCCGAGGCCCGCACCGCGCTCACCCTGCGCCTGCTCGGCGGCCTGAGCACGGCCGAGATCGCCCGCGCCTACCTCGTCCCGGAGCCGACGATCGCCCAGCGCGTCGTCCGCGCCAAGCGCACCCTGGCGAAGAAGGACATCGCCTTCGAGGTGCCCTCGGGCCCCGACCGCGAGGGCCGCCTCGGCTCCGTCCTGGACGTCATCTACCTGATCTTCAACGAGGGGTACGCGGCCACCGCCGGTGACGACCTGCTGCGCCCCGGCCTGTGCGAGGACGCGCTGCGCCTGGCCCGCGTCCTGTCCTCGCTGATGCCCAAGGAGCCGGAGGTGCACGGGCTGACCGCGCTGCTGGAGTTCCAGGCGTCCCGCACGGCCGCCCGCACGGGTCCGGACGGCGAGCCGGTCCTGCTCAAGGACCAGAACCGCCGCCGCTGGAACCGCATGCTCATCGCCCGCGGCGTCCAGGCCCTCGACCGGGCCGGCGCCACGGCGACCGGTGCCCCGGGCCCCTACGCCCTCCAGGCGGCCATCGCCGCGTGCCACGCCCACGCGTACACCTACGAGGAGACCGACTGGCGGACCATCACCACCCTGTACGGCCTGCTGGCCGCCCGTGCCCCGTCCCCGGTGGTCGAGCTGAACCGCGCGGTCGCCGTGTCGATGGCCGACGGGCCGGCCGAGGGCCTGGAACTGGTGGACGCCCTGGCGGCCGAGCCCGCCCTGCGCGACTACCACCTGCTGCCCAGCGTCCGCGGCGACCTGCTGGCCCGGCTCGGCCGTACGGCCGATGCCCGCGCGGAGTTCGAGCGTGCGGCCGGCCTGGCACGCAACGACAGGGAACGGGAGCTGCTGCTGCGCCGGGCCGGCGAGATGCCGTCCTAGGCGGGCCCGGCCACGTCCTGAGCGGGCCCGCCGACGAGCTGGGCGGGTCTGCCCACGAGCATGGCCGGCGCCCCGGCGACCCGGGTGAGGAACACCGTCGCCGCGTTCGGCCCCTGCGGCTTGACCTTCCTGCGCAGCTCCTCCGGCTCGACCGCCGACCCGCGCTTCTTCACGGTCAGCGTGCCGACCTCGCGTTCACGCAACAGGGCCTTCAACTTCTTGACATTGAAGGGGAGTTGATCGGTGATCTCGTAGGCGGAGGCATACGGCGTGTGCCGCGGTTCGTCGGCGGTGACGTAGGCGATCGTCGGGTCGATCAGCCCGCCGTCCAGGTGGTCGGCCACCTCGGCGACCAGGTGGGAGCGGATCACGGCACCGTCCGGCTCGTACAGGTACCGACCCACCGGGCGCACCCCGGGATCGGGCAGGCCCCGGCCGAGCAGCGTCCGCGGGCCGGGCAGCAGCGTGGCGCGCACCGCCCCCGGCGCCCCCGTCCCGAACCACAGCACCGCCTCCTTCACATCACCGCTGTCGGAGATCCACTCCGCCTCGGCCTCGGCGGGGACCGCCTCGTGGGGAATGCCCGGGGCGATCTTCAGCGCGGCCGTCCCGGCGGCCGAGGCGGCTGTCACCGCCCACGACAGCGGCGGTGAGTAGGCCTCCGGGTCGAAGATCCTGCCGCGGCCCCCGCGGCGCGCCGGATCCACGAAGACCGCGTCGTACCCGGCGGTGTCGACTTCCGTGACGTCCGCCTCGCGCACCTCGATCAGCTCGCCCAGCCCGAGCGCCTCGGCGTTCGCCCGGGCCACGGCGGCCGTCACCGGATCCCGGTCCACGGCGAGCACCCGGATCCCGGCCCGGGCCAACGCGATCGCGTCCCCGCCGATCCCGCAGCACAGGTCGGCCACGGACGTCACACCGAGGCCCTTGAAGCGTTCCGCGCGGTACGTCGCCACGCTCGTCCGCGTCGACTGCTCGACCCCGTTGGGTGTGAAGAACATCCGCCCCGCGTCCGCCGGCCCGAACTTCGCCGCCGCCCGCTGCCGCAGCCGGGCCTGGCCGAGCGCGGCCGACACCAGCTCGGCGGGATGGTCGCGGCGCAGCCGGGTGGCGACGGCGAGTTCGTCCGCCGGGGCGGTATCGCGGACCTCGTCGAGGAGGGCACGGCCTTCGGGGGTGAGGAGCAGAGCGAGGTCGTTCACCGGGTCATTGTGGGCCAGTCGGTGGATCGTGCGCCTCCGGCGGCGGTGTCGGCCCGGGATCCGGACCGTGGCCTGGGAGGATCCGGCACCATGCGACTAATCGTACAAAACTATAAAAATCAGATCCGCATCGGGCGTCCCGTCCTCGCCCGTGGAGCCGCCGCGCTGGTCTGTGCCGCCCTTCTCGCCGGCTGTGCCGGACCCGGCGCGACCCGCCCCACGCCCGGCCAGGGCGGTCCCGCGCACACCCTGAGTCCCCAGGCCCGCCAGGCCGCGGAACACGCCCGCCTGGTCGCCGCCGCCCGGCGCTGGGGGCTCGACGAGGCCCCGCTGACCCCGCCGCCCCCGCCCGCGAAGAAGCCGCGCATCACCGCCCGGGCCGGCTTCGAGGTCGACCACCAGGAGGACTGGGAGCTGCCCCCGGTCTTCACCACGGTCCCCACCCGGCAGAAGATCGTCTTCCTCACGGTCGACGACGGTTCGGAGAAGGACCCGGACTTCCTGCGGATGATGCGGGAGCTGAAGATCCCGTACACCGCCTTCCTCAGCAACTACCTGGTCGAGGACGACTACGGGTACTTCCGCAAGATGCAGTCCTACGGCCACACCCTCAACAACCACACCCTGCACCACCCCTATCTGCCGGGCCTGTCCTACGAGGAGCAGCGGGACGAGATCTGCGGCATGCAGGACGTCATGGAGAAGCAGTTCGGCAAGCGCCCGACGGTCTTCCGCCCGCCCTACGGCGACTACAACCAGGACACCCTGCGCGCCGCCAAGGCCTGCGGCATCCGCTACGCGCCGATCTGGAACGAGGAGGTCTTCGTCGACCACTGGGAGTACCGCGAGGACGACCAGAAGATGCGCCGCGGCGACATCGTCCTCACCCACTTCCGCGGCCGCTCCGACTGGAACGGCACGATGGTCGACGACATGCGCCGCTTCCTGAACAAGGTCACCCGCGAGGGCTACGCCGTGGCCCGCCTGGAGGACTACCTGTGAGCTGCGGGCGGACCGGCGAGAACCCGCGCACGGTGCCCGGCGGGGCGGGTTCGGATGGTCCGGGGTCTGTGTGCGGGGAGCTCGACCGCGGCGATTCGCGGGCGGTGAGCGGGGGCACGGGCTGGGGTGGCCCGGCGGTGGTGTGCGGGAGGGTGGCCGCCGGCGGCCCGGGGGCGGTGTCCGGGGTGGCGGGGCCTGGTGATGGAGGGGTGGTGCCCGGGAGGGCGGGTTCGGGCGGTCCGGGGGTGGTCTACGGGGTGGCGGGGCCCGGTGGTGCAGGGGTGGTGTGCGGGAGGGTGGCCGCCGGCGGCCCGGGGGCGGTGTCCGGGGTGGCGGGGCCTGGTGATGCAGGGGTGGTGCCCGGGAGGGCGGGTTCGGGCGGTCCGGGGGCGGTGTCCGGGGTGGCGGGGCCTGGTGATGCAGGGGTGGTGCGCGGGAGGGTGGCCACCGGCGGTCCGGGGGTGGTCTACGGGGTGGCGGGGCCCGGCGACGCGGGGGTGGTGTGCGGGAGGGTGGCCGCCGGCGGTCCGGGGGCGGTGTCCGGGGAGGCGGGGCCCGGTGACCCACGGGTGGTGCCCGGGAGGGTGGGTTCCGGTGGTCTGGGGGTGGTGTGCGGGAGAGGGAGGTCCGGGCGGGTGCTGATCGTGGCGGTTCTCGCCTCGGTCCTCCTCCTCACCGGCTGTGCCCAGTCCGTCGACCCCATCGAGCGCCTCGGTATGAAGGCCGCCGAGGGCGTACACCCGCCCGGCCCCGCCCCCGACCGGGCCTACCGCCGCTGGGGTCTGACCGAGCCCCTCGCCCGCCCGCCGCGCCCCGCCGCCCGCCCGCTCGCCCTCACCCCGCACACCGCCGGCCGCGCCCTGCCCCGCGTCATGGACCACGTCCCCACCCGCGACCGGGTCGTCTTCCTCACCTACGACGACGGCGCCGACAAGGACCCCCGCTTCGTCGACATGGTCCGCGAACTCCGGCTGCCGCTCAGCCTGTTCCTCACCGACAGCGTCGCCGGCCCCGGCTACGGCCACTTCGCCCGCCTGCACCGGCTGGGCGCCGGCATCCAGAACCACACCCTCGACCACCGCGCGCTGGCCGGACTGCCCTACTCCGGCCAGCGCGCCGAGATCTGCGGCCAGCAGGACAGGCTCGTCTCCCGGCTCGGGGTGCACCCCCGCCTCTTCCGTCCGCCGTACGGCTCGTACGACACCACCACCCTGCGCGCGGCGTCCGACTGCGGCATCTCCACGCTCGTCCTGTGGCGTGCCGCCATGACCCCGGCCGACCTCGTGTACACCCACGGCGCACACCACCTCCGCCCGGGCGACATCATCTTGATCGGCCCGGACGAGACGACGGGCCCCGATCTGCGCGACCGGACCGCCCGGGCACTGCGCAGGGTCCAGCAACGGGGGCTGACGGTGGGCCGGCTGGAGGACTACCTGTAGGCGGGGAGAAGCAGCCCGGCGGGGGGCGGCAGCCCCGGGGACGGCGGAGCAGCACCGGCCACCGGGGGACCCGGCGCTGAACGGTTCTTCGGCCGACGCGCCGCACGGCATTGGCACTCCGCTTGACCGAGTGCTAATCGCAGTCATAGTCTCGGCTCTGGCACTCCCCCCTGGAGAGTGCCAACAAAGCGACGGGCAGGTCCGGCACCCGCGACGACGGATCGACCTGGTCGCCACCTCAGACAGTTAACCCCGTGAGATCTCCGAAGGGGGAGGTCGGATCGTGACGACCACCAGCTCCAAGGTTGCCATCAAGCCGCTCGAGGACCGCATCGTGGTCCAGCCGCTCGACGCCGAGCAGACCACCGCCTCTGGCCTGGTCATCCCGGACACCGCGAAGGAGAAGCCCCAGGAGGGCGCCGTCCTCGCCGTGGGTCCGGGCCGCTTCGAGAACGGCGAGCGCCTTCCGCTCGACGTCAAGGTCGGCGACGTCGTCCTGTACAGCAAGTACGGCGGCACCGAGGTGAAGTACAACGGCGAGGAGTACCTCGTCCTCTCGGCTCGCGACGTCCTCGCGATCATCGAGAAGTAGTCACCGCGAGCACATTTTGCTCTTGAGCTGCGCCCCTGGCCCCCGCGACCGATAACGAAGCCGGGCGCCCGGGGCGCAGCCGTCTTTTCACCCACAGATTTCCGAGAGGGCTTCCGCTGTCATGGCGAAGATTCTGAAGTTCGACGAGGACGCCCGTCGCGCCCTTGAGCGCGGCGTCAACAAGCTGGCCGACACGGTGAAGGTGACGATCGGCCCCCGCGGCCGCAACGTCGTCATCGACAAGAAGTTCGGCGCCCCCACCATCACCAACGACGGTGTCACGATCGCCCGCGAGGTCGAGATCGAGGACCCGTACGAGAACCTCGGCGCGCAGCTGGTGAAGGAGGTGGCGACCAAGACCAACGACATCGCGGGTGACGGCACCACCACCGCCACCGTGCTCGCCCAGGCGCTGGTGCGCGAGGGCCTGAAGAACGTCGCCGCCGGTGCCTCCCCGGCCGCCCTGAAGAAGGGCATCGACGCCGCCGTCAAGGCCGTCTCCGACGACCTGCTGGCTTCCGCCCGCCCGATCGACGAGAAGTCCGACATCGCCGCCGTCGCCGCGCTGTCCGCCCAGGACCAGCAGGTCGGCGAGCTGATCGCCGAGGCGATGGACAAGGTCGGCAAGGACGGTGTCATCACCGTCGAGGAGTCCAACACCTTCGGCCTGGAGCTGGACTTCACCGAGGGCATGGCCTTCGACAAGGGTTACCTGTCGCCGTACTTCGTGACGGACCAGGAGCGCATGGAGGCCGTCCTCGACGACCCGTACATCCTCATCAACCAGGGCAAGATCAGCTCCATCCAGGACCTGCTGCCGCTGCTGGAGAAGGTCATCCAGGCGGGCGCCTCCAAGCCGCTGCTGATCATCGCCGAGGACGTCGAGGGCGAGGCCCTGTCGACCCTGGTCGTCAACAAGATCCGCGGTACCTTCAACGCCGTCGCGGTGAAGGCCCCCGGCTTCGGCGACCGCCGCAAGGCGATGCTGCAGGACATGGCGATCCTCACCGGCGCCACCGTCATCTCCGAGGAGGTCGGCCTCAAGCTCGACCAGGTCGGCCTGGACGTGCTCGGCTCCGCCCGCCGCGTGACGGTCACCAAGGACGACACCACGATCGTCGAGGGTGCCGGCAAGCAGGAGGACCTGACGGGCCGCGTCGCGCAGATCAAGGCCGAGATCGAGAACACCGACTCCGACTGGGACCGCGAGAAGCTCCAGGAGCGCCTCGCGAAGCTGGCCGGCGGCGTGTGCGTGATCAAGGTCGGCGCCGCCACCGAGGTGGAGCTGAAGGAGAAGAAGCACCGTCTGGAGGACGCCATCTCCGCGACCCGCGCCGCGGTCGAGGAGGGCATCGTCTCCGGTGGTGGCTCCGCCCTGGTCCACTCCTCCAAGGTCCTCGAGGGCAACCTCGACAAGACCGGCGACGAGGCCACCGGTGTCGCGGTCGTCCGCAACGCCGTGGTCGAGCCGCTGCGCTGGATCGGCGAGAACGCCGGCCAGGAGGGCTACGTCATCGTCTCCAAGGTCAAGGACCTGGAGAAGGGGCAGGGCTACAACGCCGCCACCGGCGAGTACGGCGACCTGGTCAAGGCCGGCGTCATCGACCCGGTGAAGGTCACCCGCTCCGCCCTGGAGAACGCCGCCTCCATCGCCTCCCTGCTGCTCACGACCGAGACCCTGGTCGTCGAGAAGAAGGAAGAGGAAGAGCCGGCCGCCGCGGGCCACGGCCACGGCCACGCCCACTGAGCCGAGCGCTCCCGAGCGAAGGCCCGGCACCGTCACGGTGCCGGGCCTTCGCCCTGTCTACTGCTCCAGCTCGTCCAGTGCGCCCAGCTGCTGCATCAGCCCCAGTTGGTCGTGCTGCCACCAGGTTTCGGCGATCTTGCCGTTGTCCGTGAAGCGGAAGAGCGTCATTCCGGTCATGGAGACCCGCCTGCCCGTGGGCGCGATCCCCAGGAAGTCCCCTTTGTGCGTGGCGTTCCAGATCCACCGCGCGCAGGCCCGGCCTCCCTCGGCGAGCACGTCCTCGACCGTGAACGTGAAGTCGAAGGCGCCGCGCCACATCCGGTACTCGGCGCGGGCGTTGTCCAGGCCGATGGTGTCCTGCGGGTTCACCGGGTCGTGGCTGTGGATGTCCTCGTCCAGCAGGTTGTTGAGCGGCGCCAGCTCACCCGGGGTCTGGAGCTCCTCGAAGAACCTGTGCACGGTGTCCTCGGCCAGCCGCTCGTCCCGCACGACGTCCAGATCGGTGAACGTCGGCGTCTCGTCGCACAGCGCGACCATGTCCTGGAAGATCTTCTCGGTCTCCGGGAGGTTCGAGTTCCGCATCGCCTCCGCGTACGACGGGAACTCCACCACTTCGACGACGTGGGACGCGTCCGATCGGTCCTTGCCGACCAGCGCGTGCCTCGCCGTCCGCTTTCCCCTGGTCTGCGCGACCCAGTCGTCCATCAGCCGGTTCATCTCGTCCAGCCGGCTCGTCCTGCACTCGATGAGCTGTACGAAGGTCATGACGCCGCCTCCCGGCCCCCCTGGCCCGGTGTGTCACGCTCATTTTCGCACCGCGACGGCAGCGCCACCCGTCCGCTACCGGGGCCCGTACCTGCGTCCCGTCCGGGAGGAGATCCCGCCCATCAGCCCGCGCGGGGTGACCTTCACCAGGCCCATCAGCGCCTTGTAGCGCGGGTCGGGGATCGACAGCGACTTCCCGCGCGCCAGGTCGGCCAGGGCCGCCCCGACCAGCTTGTCGGCGTCCAGCCACATCCAGCCCGGGATGTTGTCCGTGCCCATCCCGGCCCGCTGGTGGAACTCGGTGCGCACGAAGCCGGGGCACAGGGCCATCAGGCGTACGCCGCTGCCGGCCAGGTCCTTGGCCGCGCCCTGCGTGAACTGCACGACCCACGCCTTGGAGGCGCCGTAGGTGCCGCGCGGCACGAAGGCGGCCACGGAGGCGACGTTGAGGATCCCGCCCCGCCCGCGCTCGCGCATCGCCTCGGCCGCCGCCGACGTCAGCCGGAGCACCGCCTCGCAGTGCACCTTGAGCATCCGTAGCTCGTCGGCCATGGGCACCTCGAGATAGCGGCCCTTGTTGCCGAAGCCGGCGTTGTTGACCAGCAGGTCGACCGGGTTCCTCCGGTCGCCGAGGCGGTCGGCCACCGACTCGATGCCCTTGTCCTCGGACAGGTCGGCGGTCAGCACCTCCACCTCGATGCCGTGCCGGTCGTGGAGTTCGGTCGCCTGTTCGCGCAGCCGTTTGGTGTCGCGTGCCACCAGGACGAGGTCGTGCCCGTCAGCCGCCAGCCGCCGCGCGAAGGCGGCACCGATCCCCGCGGTCGATCCCGTAATCAGAGCCGTTGTCATGACCCAAGGGTAGTGACCCGGAGCGCACGGGTCCGCTGGCGCGGGACCGGACGGCGGTCCGGCCCACGGTCACTCAGCACTGTTGCAGCGTCACGTACTTGCGCGCCGCGGCCAGTGTCTCCGCGTGCAGTGCCTCGCCCGCCGCGAGCACCCGCGGCAGCAGTTCCCGCTCGGTGGTGACCGCGCGGAACTGCAGGGCCGCCGTCACCCCGTGGTCCGGCCGGTGCACGATCTCGATGGGATCGCCCGCGCGTATCTCGCCCGGCTCGATCACCCGGAGGTAGGCACCCGTTGCGCCCTTCTGCGTGAATCTCTTGACCCAGCCGCGCTCGCCCAGATGGCCCTGGAACGTACGACACGGGATCCGGCCCGACGTCACCTCCAGAACCGGCCCGGCCCCGATCCGCCAGCGTTCGCCGATCAGCGCCCCGGAGACGTCCAGCCCGTCCGTCGTCAGGTTCTCCCCGAAACAGCCGTTGGCCAAGGACCGGCCCAGCTCGCGCTCCCAGTCGTCGAGATCCTCGCGCGCGTAGGCGTACACCGCCTGGTCGTCCCCGCCGTGATGGCGCAGCTCGCACACCGCGTCCCCGGCCAGCCCGCTGCCGCCGACCCCCTTGGGACCCGGCGCTGCCACCCGCACCGGCCCGTCGGCCGGCTGCTTGTCGATGCCCGTCACACCCTCCGGCTGGTCCGTGTACGGCACCGGCTGCGGGCGGCCCAGATTGACCGTGAGAACCCTCATGTCCGCACGGTACGTCACCACATCTCAAAGCGTCGAGCGAATATCGCGCATCATCCCCAAGCACCCCTTATGCTCGAAGGGTGATCGAGGCCCGTCATCTCCGCGTCCTGCGCGCCGTCGCCACCACCGGTTCCTTCTCGGCGGCGGGGCGCGAACTGGGCTGCACCCAGCCCGCCGTCAGCCAGCAGATGAAGGCCCTGGAGACCTCGGTCGGCACCCCGCTGCTGGTCCGCAGCGGTCGCGAGATGCGACTGACCCAGGCGGGGGAAGCCCTGGTCAGGCACGCCTCCGGCATCCTCGCCGGGCTCACCGCGGCCGAGGAGGAGGTCGCCGCCATCGCGGGCCTGCGCGCCGGCCGGGTCCGGCTGGTCTCCTTCCCGAGCAGTACGTCCACCCTGGTCCCCACCGCCCTCGCCGCCCTGCGCGCCGCCCACCCCGGCACCCGTGTCTCCCTGGAGGAGGCCGAGCCCCCGAACTCCGTCGAGCTGCTGCGCGAGGGTGACTGCGACCTCGCCCTGGCCTTCCGCTACGAGGGGGCGGCGGTCGCCGAGGACTGGGACGACCTGGTCGTCCGGCCCCTGCTGACGGACCGTCTGGTCGCCCTGGTCCCGGAGCGGCACCGCCTGGCGCGCGCGCAGTCCGTCGCCATCGGCGAGCTGGCCCAGGAGCCGTGGATCGCGGGCTGCCCGCGCTGCCGCGGCCAGCTGGTCGAGGTCTGCGAGGGAGCCGGTTTCACCCCGCGCATCGACTTCGCCACGGACGACTACCCGGCTGTGTTCGGCCTGGTCGGCGCCGGCCTCGGGGTCGCCGTACTGCCGCAACTGGCGGTGGAATCGGTACGGCCCAGGGGCGTGCGCACGGTGCGGCTGGAACCGGCGGTGCGACGCGAGATCGTCGCCCTCACCCTGCCCGACCTGGCACAGGTGCCGGCCGTGGCGGCGACGCTGGAACAGCTGGCCCGGGCGGCCGGGCGCGGCTAGGCCCCCTCGTTCGGATCAGGGCGGCTGGGAGGGGGCTTTTCAGCCGACCCGAGCCCCGTGACGCCGGGGTGATCCAAACGAGAGGGCCTGGGAGTCCGCGGGCAGAATCAAGGGCACGCGTGCGGCGTGCCCTGGTGGAAGGGAAAGGGAGCACCCGGAGGGCTGTGGGTGCAGAAACGTTCCTTCAGTGGTTGGGTGCCGTGTCCGCGCCGACGGCCGAGGCCGTCACCAGGCGGTTGCGCGCGCGCCCCATCAGCTCCTCGCGCTCGTCCTCGGTCAGGCCGCCCCACACGCCGTACGGCTCGCGCACCGCCAGCGCATGCGCCGCGCACTCCGCGCGCACAGGGCACCTCATGCAGACCTCCTTGGCCGAGTTCTCGCGAGCGCTCCGAGCCGCCCCGCGCTCGCCCTCCGGGTGGAAGAAGAGCGAGCTGTCCACGCCGCGGCAGGCAGCCAGCAGCTGCCAGTCCCACAGGTCCGCGTTCGGTCCGGGAAGGCGGGAGAAATCTGCCATTACGTGACCCCTTGTAGCCGTTCTGAGCGGATACGGTGCCAACGACCGTACATCTCCGGTCTAAGGAGATGAAAATATGACTCATTGCGAATCTAGCCTCGGACACCACGAAACGGGAAGAAAAGGGGCCAAATGGGGCATAGTTGTGATGAAAAGTTGAGGGTCTGTTGGCCATGTCTGCTCCGTGTCGAGCCCCTCACGTAGAGTGCCGAAGACGGCACGCGGCCCCGTAACTCTTTCGAGTGACCGTCGTTGAGAGTGCGGAGGCGGTTGAAAAGAAAAGCGCTCGGGCAAGCGTCCGAGGCGGTCGACCGCACAGGTGACGATTCCGTACCAGCCTGGAGGCTCAAGGTGACGCGCATCAGCTGCGGAGGGCGGTCATGACATCCGTCCTCGTCTGCGACGACTCCCCGCTTGCCCGAGAAGCGCTCCGCCGCGCGGTCGCGACCGTGCCCGGCGTCGAGCGCGTGACGACGGCGGCCAACGGCGAGGAAGTCCTCCGCCGCTGGGGCGCCGACCGCTCCGACCTCATCCTGATGGACGTGCGCATGCCCGGCCTGGGCGGCGTGGAGACCGTGCGCCGCCTGCTGTCGGCCGACCCCGGCGCGCGCATCATCATGCTCACCGTCGCCGAGGACCTCGACGGCGTGGCCCTCGCGGTCGCCGCCGGTGCCCGCGGCTACCTGCACAAGGACGCCTCGCGCGCGGAACTGCGCGCCACGGTGACGCAGGCCCTGGCGGACCCGACCTGGCGGCTGGCCCCGCGCCGGCTCCGCTCGGCCGAGATGGGGGCGGCGCCCACGCTCACCGCGCGTGAGATCCAGGTCCTGGAAGGCATGAGCCACGGCCGTTCCAACGCCGAGATCGGGCGCGAGCTGTTCCTCTCCGAGGACACCGTCAAGACGCACGCGCGGCGCCTGTTCAAGAAGCTCGGCGCCTCCGACCGGGCCCACGCCGTGGCGCTCGGCTTCCGCTGGGGACTGGTCCGGTAGGAAGTGCCCAGCCCTGCGGGGCGGGCGGGGCCGGCCGCCACCGGGGCACCGCTCCCGGAGCCGGACACGTATCCGCCTCCCCTGGCCGCAGCCGGGCGCCCTGCCGGCGCCGGAACCGCCCGGGGAAGGGGACGCGGAAGGGAACTCGGTTCGCTCCTCGAGAGGTCCGGGCGAAAACCGGGGTTCCGGATGTCCGGGGCGTGTGCCGGCATCGGGGTGCCCCAGCCGTGCAGCGGTTTCCGGGTGCCCGGGTCGGGCGGCGTCGGGGTGTCCGGGTCGTGTGCCGGCTTTCGGACGGCCGGGCCGTGCGCCGGTGTCCGGGTCGTCTGCCGGCTTTCGGGTGTCCGGGCCGTGTGGCGGTTTCCGCGTGTCCCGGCCGTGCGCCGAACCGAACCCCACCGCGACGTGTTCACGGCGTCACGCCCGGCCCCGGGTCCGGAATGCCGTGCCTCGGCCGTGCGGGGCGCCGGACGAAGGGTTCCGGGGGCGTATCGGTCTGCCCCGGGTGTGCACGGGGACGCGCGCGTGCGTGTTTCTGCGGGACCCCCGGCCGTGGGGCGCACCGCCGCGCCCTGGCCACCCGCGGCAACGGACATGGGTGCCCCGCGACGGCACCCCCGGCTCCGGTGCACGACCGCCGCGTCCCGGCTCGCCCGCCCGGGCGGGATGCGGACGTGGTGCGGTGAAACGCCCCGGCCGGCGTTCCGGTTGCCCGTGGAAGCGGCCGTGACGCGTCGCCGGGGGGTGGACCCGGTCACACCCGAGGAGGCGTGCGGCGGACTGCTGGCCGGGTGGCGGGTCGTACGCGGGAACGGAGATCCACTTCGGGAACACCCGTGGTCGGCGCCGCTGGACGAGGATCGCGGCACCCGTGGTCGAGCTGTTCGCGCCCCGGGCGGACGACTCCGTCGGACGCCTCGGCGGGCGCTGCGCAAGGAGGCCCGCCGGACGAGCGCTGCTCGTTTCGGCGCGGATGCCGCATCCTTGAGATGTGGAGTCTCTCGGGGACGAGTCGGTCGAGCGGAAGGGGAGGGCGCAGGGAATGAGTGCCGGCGCACCTGCTCATAACGCTTCGGTGCACAACCACGAGCACGATGCGACGGACCGGACGGCCGCAAGGCACCATGGACCGATGCGCGACGACGAGGCGGGCACGGCCCACGGGGCGATCGGTGCGCTCGTGCATCGCGCCGTCGACGGGGACGAGCAGGCCACGCACGATCTGCTCGCGCACGTGCACCCCTTGGCGCTGCGCTACTGCCGCACCCGGCTGTCCCGGCTGCCCGGCGACGCGCGCCACTTCGTCGAGGACCTCGCCCAGGAGGTCTGCGTCGCGGTCCTGCTCGCGCTGCCCCGCTACCGCGACACCGGCCGCCCCTTCGAGGCGTTCGTCTTCGCCATCGCCTCCCACAAGGTCGCCGACCTCCAGCGCGCCGCGATGCGCCACCCGGGCTCCACGGCCGTGCCCTCCGACGAGATGCCGGAACGCCCCGACGACTCCCTCGGCCCCGAGGAGCGCGCCCTGCTCAGCAGTGACGCCGAGTGGGCGAAGAAGCTGCTGGCCAACCTCCCCGAGAACCAGCGTGAACTGCTCCTGCTGCGCATCGCCGTGGGCTTGACCGCGGAGGAGACGGGGCAGATGTTGGGAATGTCACCCGGCGCGGTCCGGGTCGCCCAGCACAGGGCGCTGAGCCGCCTCCGCGCGCTCGCCGAACAGTAACCCCCTGGCGCGCAGCGCCCCCAGCTCCGTCGCTGAACAGGTGCGCCGCCGTTTCCGTACGAACATACGAAGCCTGAAGTGACCCCGTACCGTGGAATTTGCTAGCGATGCTTCCCGTTAGCATGGACATCCGCACCGATCAAGGCCATTTGGGGAAGGTGTCATGACTGCCAACGTCGACGGAGTGCCCGGTAAATTCGCGACACTCGGGCTGACCTACGACGACGTGCTGCTGCTGCCGGGCCCGTCGGACATGGCACCCGACGAGATCGACACCGCCTCGTACGTCTCCAAGAACGTGCGGGTCAACATCCCGCTGCTGTCCGCCGCCATGGACAAGGTGACCGAGTCCCGCATGGCCATCGCGATGGCCCGCCAGGGCGGCGTCGGCGTGCTGCACCGCAACCTCTCCATCGAGGACCAGGCCAACCAGGTCGACCTGGTGAAGCGCTCCGAGTCCGGCATGGTCACCGACCCCATCACCATCCACCCGGACGCCACCCTCGCCGAGGCCGACGCGCTGTGCGCGAGGTTCCGCATCAGCGGCGTCCCGGTGACCGACGGCGACAAGAAGCTCCTCGGCATCGTCACCAACCGTGACATGGCCTTCGAGAGCGACCGAAGCCGCCGTGTGCACGAGGTCATGACCCCGATGCCGCTGGTCACCGGCAAGGTCGGCATCTCCGGCCCGGAGGCCATGGAGCTGCTGCGCAAGCACAAGATCGAGAAGCTGCCGCTGGTCGACGGCGAGGGCGTCCTCAAGGGCCTGATCACCGTCAAGGACTTCGTCAAGGCCGAGCAGTACCCGAACGCGGCCAAGGACGCCGAGGGCCGGCTGCTGGTCGGCGCGGCGGTCGGCGTGGCCGGTGACGCCTTCGAGCGCGCCCAGGCCCTGATCGAGGCCGGCGTCGACTTCATCGTCGTGGACACCGCGCACGGCCACTCCCGGCTGGTCGGCGACATGATCGCCAAGATCAAGTCGAACTCCTCCGGCGTCGACGTCATCGGCGGCAACGTCGCCACGCGCGACGGCGCCCAGGCCCTCGTCGACGCGGGTGCCGACGGCATCAAGGTCGGTGTCGGACCGGGCTCCATCTGCACCACGCGCGTGGTCGCCGGTGTCGGCGTCCCGCAGGTCACCGCGATCTACGAGGCCTCGCTCGCCGCCAAGGACGCCGGTGTCCCGGTGATCGGCGACGGCGGTCTGCAGTACTCCGGCGACATCGCCAAGGCGCTGGTCGCGGGCGCCGACACGGTGATGCTCGGCTCGCTGCTCGCGGGCTGCGAGGAGTCCCCGGGCGAGCTGCTGTTCATCAACGGCAAGCAGTTCAAGTCGTACCGCGGCATGGGCTCGCTCGGCGCCATGCAGACCCGCGGCGAGCGCAGGTCCTTCTCCAAGGACCGCTACTTCCAGGAGGGTGTCGCCTCCGACGAGCAGCTGATCCCCGAGGGCATCGAGGGCCAGGTGCCCTACCGCGGCCCGCTGTCCTCCGTCGTCCACCAGCTGGTCGGCGGCCTGCGCCAGTCGATGTTCTACGTCGGCGGCAGGACCGTTCCCGACCTGCAGGCGAACGGCCGCTTCGTGCGGATCACCTCGGCGGGCCTGAAGGAGAGCCACCCGCACGACATCCAGATGACGGTCGAGGCGCCGAACTACAGCAGCAAGAGGTGACCGGCGAAAAGTGACGCCCACGCGCGCGTGAAGGTCACGCAACGGCGGTCCCGGAGTATCCGGGGCCGCCGTTGTCGTACCCGTCGGCGATACTGGAAGGCGCTGAAACGCATCAGGGAAAGGCCACAGACGTGACTGAGATCGAGATCGGGCGCGGCAAGCGCGGCCGCCGGGCGTACGCCTTCGACGACATCGCCGTCGTCCCCAGCCGCCGTACGCGGGACCCGAAGGAGGTCTCGATCGCCTGGCAGATCGACGCCTACCGCTTCGAGCTGCCCTTCCTGGCTGCCCCCATGGACTCCGTCGTCTCCCCGGCCACCGCGATCCGCATCGGCGAGCTGGGCGGCCTCGGCGTCCTCAACCTCGAGGGCCTGTGGACGCGCCACGAGGACCCGCAGCCGCTGCTGGACGAGATCGCCGGGCTGCCCGCCGAGCAGGCGACCCGCCGCCTCCAGGAGATCTACGCGGCGCCCATCAAGGAGGAGCTGATCGGCGCGCGCATCAAGGAGGTGCGCGACTCGGGCGTGGTCACCGCTGCCGCGCTCTCCCCGCAGCGCACCGCCCAGTTCTCCAAGGCGGTCGTGGACGCGGGCGTGGACATCTTCGTCATCCGCGGTACGACGGTCTCGGCGGAGCACGTCTCCCACTCGAGCGAGCCGCTGAACCTGAAGCAGTTCATCTACGAGCTGGACGTCCCGGTGATCGTCGGTGGCTGCGCCACCTACACCGCCGCCCTGCACCTGATGCGCACCGGCGCGGCCGGTGTCCTGGTCGGCTTCGGCGGCGGCGCCGCCCACACCACGCGCAACGTCCTGGGCATCCAGGTCCCGATGGCCACCGCCGTCGCCGACGTGGCCGCGGCCCGCCGTGACTACATGGACGAGTCCGGCGGCCGGTACGTGCACGTGATCGCGGACGGCGGTGTCGGCTGGTCCGGCGACCTGCCCAAGGCGATCGCCTGCGGCGCCGACGCGGTGATGATGGGCTCCCCGCTGGCCCGCGGCACGGACGCGCCCGGCAAGGGCCACCACTGGGGCATGGAGGCGGTCAACGAGGAGCTGCCCCGCGGCAAGAAGGTCGACCTGGGCACGGTCGGCACGATCGAGGAGATCCTCACCGGCCCGTCCCACACCCCCGACGGCTCGATGAACTTCTTCGGTGCCCTGCGCCGCGCGATGGCCACCACCGGCTACAGCGAGCTGAAGGAGTTCCAGCGGGTCGAGGTGACGGTGGCGGACAGCCAGCACCGCCGCTGACCCGTCGTCGTACCCGAAGGGCCCGTCCACCGCACCGGTGGACGGGCCCTTCGGCTTTGCGTGCGAGCGTTACGCGGCGGCCTTCTTGGTACCCGAGAACGCGGCGAAGCCGGCGATGGCGAAGAAGAGGAAGGTCAGCGGATCGGCCTCCTCCTTCCAGGCCTTCTGCACCACGTCGAAGTGGTCGAAGAAGATCTGGGAGAAGCTCAGGCCGGTCTGCTTGGCGCCGATCATGGCCTCGCCCACCAGCTGGCCGAGGTACACGGAGGCCAGGGCCAGGACGACGGCGGCGATGGGCAGGACCGGGTTGCGGCCGCCCGCCTTGCCGGCCGCGAGACCGATGACGAACCCGACGCCGACGGCCGCGTAGCCGATCTCGTGCTTGGTGGCGCCGATGACGACGCCGTAGAGCGCGGCGGCGGCCACCGCGGCGACGACCGCGGCGGCGAGGCCCAGGACGAGGTTGTTCCGGCCCGGCGCGGGCGGTGCCGGCGGCGCGAAGGCGCCCGGCTGGGGCGGGTACGGCGCACCGGCCGGTGCCGTCTGGGCGTACGGGTTGCCGTCCACCGGACCGGACTGCGGCGGCTGAGGCGGCGGAGCTGACTGGCTCATGACAGAAATCCCCCCGAGATGGAGCACGACTGAAGAATGGGAACGGAAGACCCTCGCGCATCCGTGTGCGCCGAGTCCGGGGGAGACTAACAGCCGGGGACGACAGCGCCCCCGGCCGTTTTCCGTTCGTGACCAGGCTCAGAGCCGGTGCGCCGTGCCCGTGGGCGTGGCCCCGCGCGTGTCCAGCAGCAGTTGGGCCTTCACCGACAGCCCCTGCAGGTCGTACGTCCGGTGGTGCTGCAGCAGGATCGTCAGGTCGGCCTCGGCGGCGGCTTCGTAGAGCGCGTCCGCGCGCGGGACCGGGCGGTCCAGGACGTTCCAGGAGGCCACGTAGGGGTCGTGGTAGCTCACGGAGGCGCCCAGCTCCATCAGCCGGACCGCGATCTCCTGGGCCGGGGTGCCCTGCTGGTCGGCGAGATCGGGCTTGTAGGTGACACCGAGCAGCAGCACGCGCGCGGCGCGGGCGGACTTGCCGTGCTCGTTGAGGAGGGTGGCGGCGCGCTGGACGACGTACCGCGGCATCCGGCTGTTGACCTGCTGGGCCAGCTCCACCATGCGCAGGGTGCGGGTGGCGTGGCCGGTGAGGTCCTGCGGGACGCCGTGTCCGCCGACGCCCGGTCCGGGCCGGAAGGCCTGGAAACCGAACGGCTTGGTCTCCGCGCAGCGGATCACGTCCCACAGGTCGACGCCCAGCTCGTGGCAGAGCACGGCCATCTCGTTGACCAGCGCGATGTTGACGTGCCGGAAATTGGTCTCCAGCAGCTGCACCGTCTCGGCCTCGCGCAGCCCACGCGCGCGTACCACCTTGTCGGTGATCCGGCCGTAGAAGGCGGCGGCCGACTCGGTGCACGCGGGGGTGAGGCCGCCGATGACCTTGGGGGTGTTGGCGGGGGTGTGCTCGCGGTTGCCGGGCTCGACCCGGCTGGGGGAGTAGGCGAGGTGGAAGTCGCGGCCGGCGCGCAGCCCGGAGCCCTTCTCCAGCAGGGGCCGCAGGAACTCCTCCGTCGTTCCGGGCAGCACGGGCGACTCCAGGATGACCGTGGTGTGCGGGCGGAGCCGTTCGGCGAGCGTGCGGGCGGACGCCTCCACCTGGCCGAGATCGAGCCCGCCGTCGGTGCCGCGCGGGGTCGACGCACAGATCACCGCGGTGCGCACCCGGCCGAGCTGGGCCGGGTCGGTGCCGGGCCGGAAGCCCGCCGCGTGCATCCGGCGCAGCTCGGCGGGGCTGAGCGAGCCCGCCTCGGGGCCGGTCGTGTAGCCGATGGTGGCGATGCCTGCGGCGACGGCGGCCTGGGCGAGCGGCAAACCGTAGGGGCCGAGTCCGATGACGGCGAGGTCTGAGGGCATGCGTGGGCCGTCCTTCCCAGTAGCCGAAGCGGAACAGGTACGCAACCGCTGCCGACAGGATGAGCGAGTGCTCTGTCAGACTAGGTACATATATGACCGTTATGTCTGATTGTGTCCGTGTGTCTTCCAGGGTTGTGCGCAAGTTGTCCACAGGTTGGGAGCCCGTGGTGGCTGAAGTAGGGCAACCCGGTCAGAATTTGGGCATGAGGAGGGGATGAACCGGGCTTCGCCCACCGGGTGCGGCCGACGCGAGCGAGTGTGCGACAGCGGGAGGCAGCGGTGAGGACAGCGACTCTGGGGCCGGCGCAGCGCGCCGAGGCCCTGGCGGCGATGGCGGAGCGCGAGCTGGACGTCCTGGTGATAGGCAGCGGAGTCGTGGGCGCGGGGACCGCGCTGGACGCCGTCACGCGCGGCCTGTCCACCGGTCTGGTCGAGGCCCGCGACTGGGCGTCCGGGACCTCCAGCCGGTCCAGCAAACTCATCCACGGCGGACTGCGCTATCTGGAGATGCTCGACTTCGCGCTCGTCCGCGAGGCCCTGAAGGAGCGCGGACTGCTCCTGGAGCGGCTCGCCCCCCACCTGGTCAAACCGGTGCCGTTCCTGTATCCGCTGCAGCACAAGGGCTGGGAGCGGCTGTACGCGGGCTCGGGCGTGGCCCTGTACGACGCGATGTCCATGGCCCGCGGCCACGGCCGGGGCCTGCCCCTGCACCGCCATCTGTCGCACCGTCACGCCCTGCGCGTCGCCCCCTGCCTGAAGAAGGACGCCCTGGTCGGCGCCCTGCAGTACTACGACGCCCAGATGGACGACGCCCGCTTCGTGGCCACCCTGGTGCGCACGGCGGCGGCCTACGGCGCCAAGGCGGCCAACCGCGCGCGCGTCACCGGGTTCCTGCGCGAGGGCGAGCGTGTCGTCGGCGCCCGGGTGCAGGACGTGGAGGGCGGCGGGGAGTACGAGATCCGCGCCAAGCAGATCGTCAACGCGACCGGGGTGTGGACCGACGACACGCAGGCCATGGTGGGCGAGCGCGGCCAGTTCCACGTCCGCGCCTCCAAGGGCATCCACCTGGTCGTACCCAAGGACCGCATCCACTCCACCACCGGCCTGATCCTGCGCACCGAGAAGTCCGTCCTGTTCGTCATCCCCTGGGGCCGGCACTGGATCATCGGCACCACCGACACCGACTGGGACCTCGACAAGGCCCACCCGGCGGCGTCCAGCGCCGACATCGACTACCTGCTGGAACACGTCAACTCGGTCCTCGCGGTGCCGCTCGGCCGCGACGACGTACAGGGCGTGTACGCCGGTCTGCGCCCGCTGCTCGCCGGTGAGTCCGACGCCACCAGCAAGCTGTCCCGCGAGCACACGGTCGCCCATCCGGTGCCGGGACTCGTGGTCGTGGCGGGCGGCAAGTACACCACCTACCGGGTGATGGCGAAGGACGCGGTCGACGAGGCCGTGCACGGTCTGGACATGCGGGTCGCCGACTGTGTGACGGAGGAGACCCCGCTCCTCGGCGCGGAGGGGTACTACGCGCTGTGGAACGCGCGCGCACGGATCGCCGCCCGCGCCGGACTGCACGTGGCCCGCGTGGAGCACCTGCTGAACCGGTACGGCTCCCTGGCCGAGGAGGTCCTGGACCTCATCGCCGCCGACCCCGCCCTGGGCGAGCCCCTGGCCGCCGCCGACGACTATCTGCGCGCCGAGGTGGTGTACGCGGCCTCGCACGAGGGCGCCCGGCACCTGGACGACGTCCTCACCCGCCGCACCCGCATCTCCATCGAGACCTTCGACCGGGGCACCCGCAGCGCCCGTGAGGCGGCCGAGCTGATGGCACCGGTCCTCGGCTGGGACAAGGACCAGATCGAGCGCGAGGTCGAGCACTACGACAAGCGGGTGGAGGCCGAGCGGGAGTCCCAGCTCCAGCCCGACGACCAGACGGCGGACGCGGCGAGGCTGGGAGCCCCCGACATCGTGCCGCTCGGCTGAGGAGACGCCGGTCAGCCGTGCCGCCGACAGCCGAACGGCCGTCACTCCCGTGGGGGGAACGCGCACTTCGCCCGGCTTCCGGCACGTTGGCCCCGCCTGGGCGAAGGGGCCCCTGGGCGTGGAGCACTTGTCGAGTGAGAGACAATGGAGGCTCTGTCAGGGCGGGTTGTATGAGGGGACGCATGTCGGAGGCGGAGCGGGCGGGTACATCTCGTCAGGGGACTCGTCAGGACAAGAGCGAGCGTCGTCTTCTCGCCGGGCGGTACCGGCTGGGAGACGTGCTGGGCCGGGGCGGCATGGGCACGGTGTGGCGCGCCGAGGACGAGACCCTGGGCCGGACGGTCGCCGTCAAGGAGCTGCGGTTCCCGTCGAACATCGACGAGGAGGAGAAGCGGCGCCTGATCACGCGCACCCTGCGCGAGGCCAAGGCGATCGCCCGGATCCGCAACAACAGCGCGGTGACGGTCTACGACGTGGTCGACGAGGACGACCGGCCCTGGATCGTGATGGAGTTGGTGGAGGGCAAGTCCCTCGCCGAGGTCATCCGCGAGGACGGCCTGCTGGAGCCGAAGCGCGCCGCCGAAGTGGGCCTCGCCATCCTCGACGTGCTGCGTTCCGCGCACCGCGAGGGCATCCTGCACCGGGACGTGAAGCCGTCCAACGTGCTCATCGCCGAGGACGGCCGGGTGGTCCTCACCGACTTCGGCATCGCGCAGGTCGAGGGTGACCCGTCCATCACCTCCACCGGCATGCTCGTCGGCGCCCCCTCCTACATCTCCCCGGAGCGCGCCCGCGGGCACAAGCCGGGCCCGGCGGCCGACCTGTGGTCGCTCGGCGGGCTGCTGTACGCGGCGGTCGAGGGCGTCCCCCCGTACGACAAGGGCTCGGCGATCGCCACGCTCACCGCGGTGATGACCGAGCCCCTGGAGGAGCCCAAGAACGCGGGCCCGCTCAGGGACGTCCTCTACGGCCTGCTCGTCAAGGACCCGGCCAAGCGGCTCGACGACGCGGGCGCCCGGGCGATGCTCAACAAGGTGATCCACGCGCCCGAGCCGGAGCCCATGGACGCTACGCGGGTGGTTCCGCTGCCGGCCCAGCCCGGCCCGGCCGAGGACGGGCGGGGCGGGGGCAAGCGGGGCGAGGAGGCCGCGGAGAAGCTGCGCGGCGCGCTGCGGTCGGTCCGCAAGGCGGCCGGCGCGGCGGCCACCGCCGCGGCGTCGGGCCGGACGAGGAGCGACGGCGACACGGCCGCGCCGGGTGCCGGTGAGGCGGCGGGCGCGGGCGGTGCCACAGCCGGCGGGACCCGCCCGGCCGCCCCCGGCGGGGCGCGACCGGCGTCCTCCGGCGGGGCGCGTCCGGCGTCCTCCGGCGGGGCGCGGCCCGGCTCCACCGGGCCCGGTGCCGGATCCGCCGGACGGCAGGGCGGCCCCGCCTCGGGTGCCACCGGTGTACCGAACTCCAGCACGAACAAGCCGAGTTCGGGCTGGCCCGTGATGCCGCCGCCGGACCTGGACCTGCCGCCGCGGCCGGTGCCGAGGGCGCCGCTGACCGACGTGGTGCCCAAGCGCACGCTGGTGATCATCGCCGTGGTGGTCGTCCTCGCGGTGCTCGGCACCGTCCTGGCCTTCGCCCTGACCGGCGACGACGGCAAGGGCGGCAAGAGCAGTGGAGCCCGGGCGGCGGCAAGCGCCGGCGCGTCCACCAAGCAGGACAAGAGCGGCGGGAGCACGGACCGCGGGCCGCGGTCAGACGGGGCGGCCCCGTCGCCGGGCGGTGCCGCGTCGGACCGCGCGGTCGACGCGAGCGCGTCCGCCGACGCGTCCGGCTCGTCCGGTGCCAAGGGCGGCGGGAGCGCGCCGGTCGTGTCGACCCGCAAGGGCGGTCAGGGGTACTCGATCGGCCTGCCCAAGGGATGGTCGTACCAGTCCACCGGTGACGCCGGTGACCGCTACACCGGTCCCGACGGGCAGAAGCTGCTCGTCGGCTGGACCGGCAGCCCCAAGGACGACCCGGTGGCCGACTGGAGGAACCAGGAAGGCGGCATGGAGCGCTCCCGGTACCACCGGATCCGCATCGAGAAGGTGGACTACCGCGGCTGGAACACGGCCGACTGGGAGTTCACCTACGTCGAGGACGGCACCGAGTACCGCACCATCGACCGCGGGTTCGTGGTCAACGGCCATCTCGGTTACGGACTGATGTACACGGCGAAGGCCGCGCAGTGGGACAGCGCGCTGCGCAAGGACACGTGGAAGACGCTGACGTCGTCCTTCGAGCCCAAGTCGTAGACACCGGGCGCCGTTTTGCGGCGTGAGAATCCGTCATCCACTCCGTGCGGGTTGCCTCCGGCACGTATCGTGAATGGTCGCGGACCGTATGCGGCCGGATGCGTGTGCGAAACGGGTCGCGAGGCGAACGGACATGACCAGCCGGGCGGGCGGGGGAGGCGCAGTGGAGGACTACGCGGGTCGGGTGCTCGCCGACCGCTACCGCCTGCCGTTGCCGCCCGCCGACGCGTACGAACTCACCGAGACCCGCGCCTTCGACACCTACAGCGGTCAGGAAGTGCTGGTCAGGCAGGTGCCGTTGCCGGAGGTCGTCGAGGCCGAGGTGCTCGACGCGGAGGGACTGCCCGAAGGCTTCACCGCGCGGGAGCGCGGGGCCGGGGCCCGTCGGACGGCGGACGCACGGACCGCCACCCGGCGGCCCGCCGACCCGGCCGTACGGCGCGCCGTCGAGGCCGTGCAGGCGGCGGCCCGCATCCCCGACCACCCGCGCCTCGACCAGGTCTTCGACGTGTTCGCCGAGGGCGGGTCGCTGTGGATAGTCAGCGAGTTGGTGGCCGCGCGCCCGCTGGCCGCGCTGCTCGCCGAGCAGCCGCTGTCCCCGTACCGGGCGGCCGAGGTCGCCGCCGACGTGCTCATGGCGCTGCGGGTGCTGCACGCCCACGGCTGGGTGCACCGCAACATCACCGCGCGGACGGTACTGGTCTGCGAGGACGGCCGTGTGATGCTGACCGGCCTCGCCGTCGGCGCCGCGGAGGAGGCGTTGTGCGGGTACGACCCCGTGCCCGCCCCGGACGGCATGGCGGAGGGATCCCCGGGCGCGGCGGGGGCGGTGGGCGGAGCCGGGGCGGCGGGCGCCGGGCCGGACGCTTCCTCCGGTCCCGGCGGCGGGCCGGGTGGTGGTCCGGCCGGAGCGGGAGCGGTTCCTGCCGCGGACGTCGACCCCGAAGCCGCACGCCGGGCCGCGATCCGGGCGCGGGCGGCCGGAGGGCTGCCGGTGCCCGGGGCGAACGGGATGTCCGGCGGCACCGGCGTGCCCGGCGCTCCTGCGGGGACCGGCGGCACCGGTGCGACCGGCCCGGCGGGGCAACGGCCGCTGGAGAACGGCGCGGACATCCGGGCGGCCCGTGCCGGTGCCATCGCCGCGTACCGTGCGGGCGCCCGTGCCGCCGCCCGGGTGCAGGAGGCCCGGCACAGCGGGCACCCCGCCCTGCCCGGGGCCCGGCCGCCCGCCGAGGCCGGCGCCGGTGCCGACCGGACCGACGGCACGGCGCAGGCGCAGTACCCCGGCGGCCCGACACCGCCCGGCCGCATCGCCGACCCCTACGGAGTACAGGGCGGACCCTGGCCCGGCACCGCACCCCGCCCGGTCACCGCCGACGGCTCCCCGGGCCCGGGTGGCGGCTCGCAGCGTCCGGGTTCCGGCGTGTCACCGCGTGCCGGTGCCGACGGCTTCCCGGCCCCGCATGGCGGCTCGCAGCGCCCGGACTCCGGTGTCTCACCGCGCGCCGGTGCCGAGGGCGGGGGTTCCGTGGATCCGGGTGGCGGTCGGCGCCCCGGTGCCGCCGGTGGCCCCACGGGCCTGGGCGGCGGCCCGCAGTGGGCCGGGCGTACCGCGGCTGATCAGGGTCCCGTGCGCCCGGCCGCCCCCGGGCAGATGTCCGTTCCGGAGCAGTGGACCGGCGCCACTCCCGGACGCCAGGCCGGCGACCTGCCCTCCCGGGACACCGGGCCCGGCCACCAGCTCCTTCCCCAGCAGGCCCAGGCCGGCCCCCGCTGGGACGACACCGGGGCGGCCGTGACCGGTGTCCGGCGCGGGCCCGGCACCGCGTTGGCGGCCGAGCGGGCCCGGCAGGTGCGGATGACCGTCGTGGGGCCGGTGACCGAGCGGTGGGCGCCGGAGCAGGCCGGTCCCGTGCACGAGAACTGGCAGCTGGCGGCGCCGATCGGGCCGGCGACCGATCTGTGGGCGCTGGGCGCGTTGTTGTTCCGGGCCGTGCAGGGACACGCCCCCTACCCGGAGGAGTCGACGGCCGAGCTGGTGCAGCTGGTGTGCGCCGAGCCGCCCGCCTTCGCCGAGGAGTGCGGTCCGCTGCGGCCGGTCGTGGAGTCGCTGCTGCGCCAGGACCCCACCGACCGGCTGGACTTCGAGGATCTGAACGGCTGGCTGCGCTCGCTGGTGCGCTCCGCGCCCGAGCCGGACGCCGGCACCCACGTCGTACCCGTACCGTCCGCCGATCCGAGCCGGCTGCCGATCGTGAGGCGCCGCGGCGAGCTGGTGCGGATGCGACGACGCCGCGCCGGACTGCCCGAGCCCCATCCGCACGGCCGGCACAAGAGAGCCAGGGCCCGGGAGGCGGAGCGTTCCCCGCGCGGCCTCGGCCGGACGCTGCTCCTGCTGATCCTGCTCCTGCTGGCCGGGGCGATCGCCTACGCGATGCTGTTCATGCCCGGACGGGGGGAGAACGGAGCCGCGGGCAGCGACCGCACCGGGACCGCGGGGGAGGCGGGTCCCGCGCCGTCGCACACCCGGCAGCAGCCCCCCTCCGGGCAGCAGCCCCCCTCCGGGCAGAGCACGCCCACGAGCAGTGCGCCCGCCACCGAGACCCAGACCGGCGGCGACACGGCCGTCGCCGACGGCTTCACCCTGCGCAAGGACCCCGACGGCTTCCAGGTGGCCGTCGCCAAGGGCTGGGGCCGCACCCCGAAGAACGGCAGCGGCCAGGTGGTCTACGCACACGGGAACTTCGAGCTGATCGTCGTCCCCGGACGGGACAGCGCCGCCACGTACGGCAGTGACCCGATGCGCTACCAGCGGGACAGGGAAAGCGAGCTCCAGCCGTACCGCGACTCCAGCTGGGCCACGGCCACCGGGCTGCGCACCATCGAGGTGGGCGGACGGGCCATGGCCGAGGGGCAGTTCACCTGGACCGACGGGCAGGGGCGCGACCTGTTCGTGCGCAACATGGCGATCCTGCTGAACGGCCGCTACCACCTCGTCCAGGTCCGCGGTCCGGAGGCCGACCGGGACGAGGTGACGCGGTTCTACGAGCAGGCCACGGCGACGTACCGCTACACGCGTTGAGCGCCCTGTACACGGGGGCGGCGGCAACCGTCACAGTGCTGTCACCTTGGTACCCCGCCGGTTCCCTGTCGGAGGGCCGGTCCTTAACCTGACCCTGTCAAGAGCATTGCGGGGCAACGTGAATCAGATGCAGGGCCTGCTCATAGCGGGCCGCTACCGGCTTGCCGATTCCATCGGCAGCGGCGGCATGGGCCGGGTGTGGCGCGCCCACGACGAGGTACTGAACCGGACGGTCGCCATCAAGGAGTTGACCGCCGCGCTCTACGTCTCGGACGGCGACCGGGCCGTCCTGCTCGCCCGTACCCGGGCCGAGGCCCGCGCGGCCGCGCGCATCAACCACTCCGCGGTCGTCACCGTGCACGACGTCCTCGAACACGACGGCCGCCCCTGGATCGTCATGGAGCTCGTCGAGGGCAACTCGCTGGCCGACGCGGTCAAGGAACGGGGGCGCCTCGACCCCCCGGAGGCCGCGCGCATCGGCCTGTGGGTGCTGCGGGCGCTGCGCGCCGCGCACTCCGCCGGCGTACTGCACCGGGACGTCAAGCCCGGCAACGTCCTCCTCGGCCGTGACGGCAGGGTGCTGCTCACCGACTTCGGCATCGCCCAGATCGAGGGCGACTCCACCATCACCCGCACCGGAGAGGTCGTCGGCTCGGTCGACTATCTCGCGCCCGAGCGGGTGCGCGGCCACGACCCCGGCCCGGCCTCGGACCTGTGGGCGCTCGGCGCGACGCTGTACACGGCGGTCGAGGGCCGGTCGCCGTTCCGCCGCACCTCACCGCTGAGCACCATGCAGGCGGTCGTCGAGGAGGAGGCCGACGAGACGCGCCACGCCGGTGTGCTCGGCCCCGTCATATCCTCCCTGCTGCGCAAGGAACAGGAACTGCGGCCGAGCGCGGAAGAGGCGGAGCAGATGCTCGCCGAGGCGGCGGAGGGGCGGCGGCCGAACGCGGCGCAGGCGTACGTGCCCACGCAGCACGGCCGCTTCCAGCCGGAGGCGCGGACGGGCCCCACGCGCACCGGCGCGGAGAGGGCCACCGGAACGCCGTATCCGCCGGTGACCGGGCCGACGCGGGTCGCCGGTCCGTACGACACGGGATCCCCGCCCGCCCCGCAGGGGCAGCCGGCGCAGCCGGTACGGCCGCCCAAGCGCGGCAGGCTGCGCACGCTCGCCCTGGTGGTCGTCCTCGCCGCGATCGTCGGCGGAGGTGTCGCGGTCGCGCTGCAGCAGTTCGGCACGGGCGGCCCCGGCGACTCCGCCTCCGCAGCGTCGACTCCGAGTGACAGTGGCAGGGCCAGTGCCACGCCGAGCGGCAAGGGCGGTCAGGGGGCCGTACCCGCCGGTTGGGAGCGGCGCAACGACCCGCTGGGCTTCAGCGTCTCCCTGCCCAAGGGGTGGAAGCGGTCCGTCTCCATCGACCAGGACGGCCTCCGGCAGGTCGACTACTCGCCCGACAAGGGCAAGCACCTCGTGCGGGTCGCCGTCGACACCGCGCCGGACTTCCGCACCTCGTACGAGCACATGAGCAACCTGGACCAGCGGGTCTCACGGCGCCTGGTGGACTACAAGCGGCTGAGCTTCAAGGAGGAGCTTTTCCGCGACCTGCCGGGCGCCCGCTGGGAGTACACGTGGGACGCGCTGGCGAAGGACCCGCCGCACTACTTCCCGGGGCCCTACCACGCGATCGACGTCGGGTACATGGAGAGTGACGGCACCGAGTACGCCATCTACGCGGCCTCGCCGGCCGACGACTGGGCCACCACCAGAAAGCAGTTCGACTGGATCCTGCGGGGGTTCCAGGAGGGGTGATCGGGGTGGAACAGAAGGTTCCGCTGTCACTGTGGTCACGGTCGCGTATCGGCCCATCCGGGGAGTGGCCCTGGCATTCCGACGAATGGCCACATGGTGACCGTCGGCAGCGGTGTCCTTGACCCAACCGCTGATGTCCACGTGCCTGGCTGACCAGTTGGTGAACGCTGCCGTCCAGTGAGCCCGGCCTGCCGTGGGAACGGCCGAATGTGTTCCTCGATACGGGCGTTGTGCCACCGGCCGTCCCGGGGTGGCGGCATACTTGGCCGATCACCGTCCCGGAAGGCGTCCGTCCGATGCGGCATGATGGGGCGCATGGGGACCGAGGGGGACGTCTTCCGCGTGATCGCGGACCGTTACCGCCTGGAGGCACGCATCGGGCGTGGCGGCATGGGCGTCGTGTGGCGGGCCGTCGACCAGGTGCTGGGACGGCGTGTCGCGGTCAAGGAACTCCTCCCGGACGACTCCCTCGCCGAGGACGACGCACGGCGCCGCCGGGAGCGTACCTTCCGCGAGGCGCGGGCGGTCGCCCAGTTGCGGCATCCGCACATCATCGTCGTGCACGACGTGGTCGAGCAGGACGAACGCCCCTACCTGGTCATGGAGTTGGTCGACGGCGGATCGCTCGCCGACCGGATCTCGCGCCAGGGCCCGGTCGACGCCGCGGAAGCCGCGCGGATCGGCATCGCCCTGCTCAGCGCGGTGCACACCGCGCACGAGGCAGGGGTGCTGCACCGGGACATCAAGCCCGCGAACGTCCTGATCGAGTCCGGCACCGGGCGGGTCGTCCTGACCGACTTCGGGATCGCGCAGGTCGAGGGCGCCACCACGCTCACCGAGACCGGTTCCTTCGTCGGCTCGCCCGAATACACCGCGCCGGAGCGGATGTCGGGGGTGCGCACCGGGCCGGAGTCCGACCTGTGGTCGGTGGGCGCGCTGCTGTGCACGGTGCTCAGCGGCGAGTCGCCGTTCCGGCGCGACTCGCTCGGCGGCATCCTGCACGCCGTCGTCGCCGCCGAGATCCGGCCTCCCGCCGAGGCCGAGCCGCTGCTGCCGGTCGTACGGGGGCTGCTGGAACGCGACCCCGACCGGCGGCTCGGCGCCGCCGCGGCCGAGCGGATGCTGCGGACGTTCCTGGAGACGGGCCGGACCCCGGAGGCCCCGGGACCGTCCGGCACCCCGGCCACCGGGCGCGGCCACCGGATCGGCGGGGGCCGGACACCGTGGCCCGGCGCGACGGGAAGCCGTACACCGGGACCCGGGGTCACGGGGGGCGGCGCGCCGAGGTCCGGGGGCACGGGCAGCGGCCGTACGCCGCAGGACGCCGCCCCGTACTCGCCCACCGAGCCGGCCCTCGCGCACCACGGACCGCAGCCGCCCACCGCGTCCGGGGCGGCGGCCGAGCCCGCACCCCGCACGTCCACGCGCGGGGTGCTGATCGCGGCCCTGCTGGTCGCCGCGCTGGCCGGGGCCGGTGTGTCGGCGGCGGCGCTGCTGCTGCACCGGGACGGCGGCGGGGGCGGCAGCCCCGGCGGTACGGCGACGTCCCCGGCGACCGGGACCGGTACACGCCCGGACACGCCCCCGGCCTCCACCGCCGGCCCGGCACCCACCACAACACGCCCGGCACCCACCGGACCCGCCTCGCACACCGCGCCCTCCGGTTACCGCACCGCCCGGGACCCGGCCGGCTTCTCCCTCGCCGTACCGCAGGACTTCACCCGCAGCCCGCAGGGCGAGCGCGTCTTCTACCTCTCGCCCGGTCAGGTCTTCCGCCTCGGCGTCAAGGCGACCGTCCCCCAACCGGGCGGTCCCCAGGGTGCGATGGAGCGGTCGGCCGCCAAGGGCTCCGCCACCAACCCGGGTTACCGCGACGGCCGGATCACCCCCACCGCGCACAACGGACACCCCGCCGCGCTGTGGGAGTTCACCTGGGACGGCTTCAGCGCGGCGGAGGGCCCGCGCCACACCTACGACCTGTGCTGGGAGGAGGCCGGGCGGATGTACGACGTGTGGGTGTCGGCGCCGGTCGGCAAGGTGCGGGAGGCGCGGGAGTACTTCGACGTGGCGGTCGACACCTTCCGGGCGGGTGCGTGACCGGCCGCTGGGTCACGGGTGTGTGACCGGTTCGCGTTCCCGCTGGCTGCGGGCGCCGGTGGCGCGATATGGATGGTTCATGAGCAGTGACGGGGGAGTCGGTCACGGTACCGACGACACAACGAGTTTTGTTCTGCAACCGCCGCAGCAGCCGCAAGCACCGCAGTCGCACATACCGCCGCACGTACCGCCGCACCCCGTCCCGCCCCGGCAGGAGGCCGGTGCCGGGCGCCTGATCGCCGGCCGGTACCGGCTCCTCGGCAAGCTGGGCCACGGCGGGATGGGGACGGTGTGGCGGGCCAAGGACGAGACGGTGGACCGGGAGGTCGCCGTCAAGGAGCCCCGGCTCCCGGACGACCTTCCCGAACGGGAACGCGCCAACGCCTTCGAGCGCATGCGCCGTGAGGCCCGCGCGGCGGCCCGCCTCGACCACCCGGCGGTGGTGAACGTCCACGACGTCGCGGTCGTCGACGGCCGGCCCTGGATCGTGATGGAGCTGGTGCGCGGCCGTACCCTCGGCGACGTCCTCCAGGAGGGGACGCTGGACGCGCGCGAGGCGGCCCGGATCGGCCTCCAGGTGCTCGGCGCGCTGGAGGCGGCGCACGCGGCGGGTGTCCTGCACCGGGACGTCAAACCCGACAACGTCCTGCTCGGCAGGTACGACCGGGTGGTGCTCACCGACTTCGGCATCGCGCAGGTCGAGGGCGACACGCGGCTCACGGACACCGGCGGTTTCGTCGGCTCGCCCGAGTACATCGCGCCGGAGCGGGTGCTCGGGCAGCGGCCCGGCCCGGCGAGCGACCTGTGGTCCCTCGGCGTACTGCTGTACACGGCCACCGAGGGCGTCTCGCCGTTCCGCCGCAGCAACACCCCGGCCACCCTGCAGTCGGTCCTCAACTCCACCCCGGCCGCCCCTGCGGCGGCCTCCGGCCCGCTGGCCGAGGTCATCGACGGGCTGCTGCGCAAGGAGCCCGCCCACCGGCCGCCGGCCGACCGGGTCCGGGCGCTGCTGGAGGAGGCGGTACGGCCCCCGGCGCCCCCGGCGCCCCCGGCGCCGACGCAGCCCGGCCGGGTCATGTCTCCCGTCGGCCGTTCCCGGGGTCTTCGCCGCACGGTGTGGCTGGGCGCGGGCGCGGTGCTGGTCGCGGCGGCGGTGGCGGCGTACGTCGTCCTCGCCGACCCCTTCGCGGGCCCGCTGCCCGACGGCTGGGCGAAGAAGCCGGAGGCGAAGCTCGGTGCCACCGTCGCCGTGCCCGCGGGGTACCAGCCGATCAGGCCCGACAAGGACGCCACCGACAAGAACTGGGTGACGTACGAGGACGCGAGCGGCAGCGTCTGGGTCCAACTGCATCTGGCCCGGAAGGCGGACGACTCCGCGCACGACATCAAGACCAGCGCACGGTCCCAGATGTACGCCGACGACGAGAAGTTCCGGACCGAGGGCGAGTACACCCTGAACATGCCCAAGGGCGCCCGCACCCACCCGGACGACACGGCCACCTACCACGGCGGGCAGGCCGCGAAGAACACCGTCGGCTACCGGACCGACGACAGCGACGGCCCGCGCCCGCGGGAGGTCCAGATCTTCTACTACCGCACCGGCGCCGGAGACATGTACACGCTCACCATCGGCTACCCGGGCCAGGGAGACTTCACGGCCCGCGGCCGGGAGGTGGCCAGGGCGGCGATCGCCAACCTGGACCTCACGAAGCCCTGACCCCGGAGGTGTTCCGGTACCGGCCCGGGGTGATCCCGAACTCCCGGCTGAAGGCGTGTGAGAGGGCGTACGGGCTGCCGTACCCGGTCTCCCGGGCCACGGTCGCGAGCGGCGCGTCGGAGGCGCGCAGCCGGGTCGCGGCCAGGGTCAGCCGCCACCAGGTCAGATAGGCCATCGGCGGTCGGCCGACCAGGGAGGTGAAGCGGCGGGCGAGGGTCGCGCGGGAGACGCCGGCCTCGGCGGCGAGCCGGTCGGCCGTCCAGGGGGACGCCGGATCGGAGTGCAGGGCGCGCAGCGCGGCCGTCGTCACCGGGTCGCCCAGCACCGCCGGCCACGCGCCCGTGTGAGCCCGGGCCATCCAGGCGCGGATCATGTAGATCAGCAGGAGGTCCAGCAGGCTCGGCAGGGCCAGGCAGCTGCCCGGCCGGCGTTCGTCCAGCTCACGGGCGAGCAGGTCGACGGCCGTGCGCAGTTCGGGGTCGTCGCCGGCCCGGTGGGGCAGATGCACCACCTGCGGCAGCTCCGCCATCAGCGGGTGCGCTCGGCTGCGGTCGAGACGGTACTTGCCGCACAGCAGCTCGACGTCGGGGCCCGGCCCGGGACGTCGCGGGTCCGTGTCCCGTACCGTCTCGAACGGCACGGCCCGCCGCGCCTCGGCCTCCGTCGCCGTACGGTCCGCCAGCACATGACCGGCGCCGTGCGGCAGCAGCACCACGTCCCCCGGGCCCAGGTCCACCGGATCGCCGCCCCCGTCCTGCAGCAGCCGGCACACGCCGCCCAGCACGACATGGAAGCCGGCTCCCTCGTACGGGGACAGGCGCACGCACCAGGAGCCGCTCACCCGCAGCCGGTTCGACGAGGGCTCGCCGACCCGGACCGTGGAGATCGCGTCACTCACCACATCCATGAGACGACAGCGTATTCGACCGAGCCGAACAAGCATGGGAATGCTCACGTGCTGTACCTAGGGTGATCATCATGGCTGATGACCAAGTACAGAGTTTCCTGATCGGCGATGTCGAGGTGCTCCGCATCATCGAGTGGCGGGGGCCGCACCTGCCCGGCGGCACCCTCGTGCCGGACTGCCCTCCCGAGGTGTGGAGCACACACGAGCAGGAGTTGGTCCCCGACCACCGGGAGGCCGGCGGTGACCGGGCCGTGGTGGCGGTCCAGACCTGGGTGGTGCGCGGCGCGGGAGGCACGGTGCTGGTCGACACCGGCGTCGGCAACGGACGGGAACGGCCCGGCAATCCGCTCTTCCACCGGCGGCAGGGACGGTTCCTCGACCTCCTGGAGGAGGCCGGCGTCCGCCCGCAGGACGTCGATGTCGTCGTCAACACCCACCTGCACAGCGACCACGTCGGCTGGAACACCCGTGACGACGGCGGCGAGTGGGTCCCCACCTTCCCGCACGCCCGCTACCTCCTCCCGGCCGCCGACGACGCCCACTTCGGCCCGGCGGGCGGGTACGCGGGCGGGGCGCGCCCGATCGACCGGCTCGTCTACGAGGACAGTGTGGCGCCCGTGCACCGGGACGGTCAGGCCGTGCTGTGGGAGGACGAGTACCGGATCGACGCGCACCTCGTCCTGGAGGCCGCGCCCGGTCACACCCCGGGCTCCTCCGTCCTGCGCGTCGAGTCCCGGGGTGAGCGGGCCGTGTTCGTCGGGGACCTGCTGCACAGCCCGGTGCAGATCCTGCACCCCGAGTGCAGCAGCTGCTTCTGCCTCGATCCGCGGCAGGCGGCCACGACCCGGCAGCGGGTGCTGGAACGGGCGGCGGCCGAACGGGAGTTGGTCGTCCCGGCCCACTTCGGGGGTGCCGGCGCGGTGGAGGTGAGGAAGGCGGCACACGGCTTCACCCTGCACCGGTGGGCCGCCTGACCGCACCGCTTCGACAAGGGCCTGGTACGCACGGTACTCATGTGACATGAGTGGAGACGGCGAACACCCGCCCGACGCACGTCTGATCGGTGGCCGCTACCGGCTGGCCGGACGCCTCGGGTCCGGGCCCACCGGGACCGTCTGGCGGGCCCGGGACGAACAGGGGGAGGGCCGCCGGGTCGCCGTCAAGGAACCGCTGCTTCCCGGCGATCCGGCCGACGACGAGGACAGCCGCCGTATCGCCCGCCGGCTCTACCGGGAGGCCCGGGCCGCCGCCCGGGTGCGCCATCCCTCCGCCGTCACGGTGTACGACGTCGTCACCGAGGGCCATGTCCCCTGGATCGTCATGGAGTTGGTGGAGGGCGAGTCCCTGCGGGAGGTCCTGCGCCGCGGGCCCCTTCCGCCCGCCGAGGCCGCCCGGATCGGACTCGCCGTCCTCGGCGCGCTGTGTGCCGCGCACGCCGTCGGCATCGTGCACCGGGACGTCAAACCGGCCAACGTCCTGCTGGAGTACGGCACCGGGCGGGTGGTCGTCACCGACTTCGGAACCGGTGACGGGCACCCGGCGGACGCGCCCGCCGGATTCGTGGCCCCCGAGCGCGCCGCGGGCCCCGGCGCCGGCCCCGCCTCCGACCTGTGGTCGCTGGGCGCCCTCCTGCGCGCCGCCCTGGGGGACGCGGACCCCGGCCCGCTGGGCCCGCTGCTGGACCGGCTGCACGCAGAGCGGCCCGAGGCGCGCCCGCGCGCCGAGGACGTCACGGCGGCACTGCGCGCGTACCTCGGGCTCACGCCGGTACCGGACACCCCGCCGGAGCCTCCGCCTCGGTCCGCCTCCGCGCCGCCCGCGGAACCCCGTCGCCGCACCCCGCGCACGGCGCTCGGACTGCTCCTGGCGAAAAAAGCCGGACTCGAATGATCGTTCTGCTCGCGACCGTGTCAACGCCCTGATCAGCACATTCTCTGCCAGTGATCACTGGCGGCATGTGAGCACTCGGTGAATCCGCGTTACCGACGGGTACACAAAGACTCCGCCCCGGCATACCCTGCGCGTCATGACGGACACGCAGGCCCCGGACAGCACCGGCACCAACCCCCTCGCGCCCGCCCCCGAGGGCGTCCGCACCGCCGCCGACGTGGTCACCCCGGAACTGGTGGCCCAGCTCACCAAGGGCGTCGTCGGCTCCGGCCGTACCGCCAACCACACCCCGTTCACCGGCGAGAAGCTGGCCGACCTGCCCGAGTCCACCCCCGAGGACGTACAGCAGGCCTTCGAGGCCGCCCGGGCCGCGCAGGCCGTGTGGGAGAAGACCCCGGTACGGCAGCGGGCCGCCGTCCTGCTGCGCTTCCACGACCTGGTGCTGCAGCGGCAGGCCGAGGTGCTCGACCTCATCCAGCTGGAGACCGGAAAGGCCCGCCTGCACGCGCACGAGGAGGTGCAGGCCGTCGCGGTCGCGGCCCGCCACTACGGCCGCAAGGCCCCCGCCTACCTGCGGCCCAAGCGGCACACCGGCGCGATCCCCACGCTCACGAAGGTCACCGAACTCCGCCACCCGCGCGGCGTCGTGGGCCAGATCGCGCCGTGGAACTACCCCCTGGAGCTGTCCGTCGGCGACGCGTTGCCCGCGTTCGCCGCCGGCAACGCGGTCGTGATGAAGCCGGACACCGAGACCTGCCTCACCGCCCTGTGGGCCCGCGACCTGCTCATCGAGGCCGGCCTGCCCGAGGGCGTCTTCCAGGTCGTGCTCGGCGAGGGCCCGGTCGTCGGCCCCGAGCTCGTCAAGCACGCCGACTACGTCTCCTTCACCGGCTCCACCCGCACAGGGCGCGAGGTCGCGCAAGGCGCGGCGGCCCGTCTGGTCGGCGTGTCCCTCGAACTCGGCGGCAAGAACGCCATGCTCGTGCTGGACGACGCCGACATCGAGAAGGCCGCCGCCGGCGCCGTACGCGCCTGCTTCTCCTCCGCCGGACAGCTCTGCATCTCCATCGAGCGGCTGTACGTCCACGAGTCGGTCGCCGATGCCTTCCTCGAGCGCTTCGCCGCCCGCACGAAGGCGATGCGGCTCGGCAACTCCCTCGCCTACGGCGCCGACATGGGCTCGCTGGTCGGCGAGCGTCAGCTGAAGACCGTCGAGCGGCACGTGGAGGAGGCCGTCGCCAAGGGGGCGAAGGTGATCGCCGGCGGGGTCGCCCGCCCGGACATCGGCCCGTACTTCTTCGAGCCGACCATCCTCGACGGCGTGGGGGGTTCCATGTCCGTGTGCGAGGAGGAGACCTTCGGCCCGGTCGTCTCGATCTACCGCTTCTCCTCCGACGACGAGGTGATCGAGCGCGCCAACGCCACGCCGTACGGCCTCAACTCCTCCGTCTGGACCAGGAGCGCCGGACGCGGCCGGGACGTCGCCGCCCGCCTGCGCACCGGCACGGTCAACGTCAACGAGGGCTACGCACCCGCGTACGGCAGCGTCCAGTCCCCGATGGGCGGCATGAAGGACTCCGGCCTCGGCCGCCGCCACGGCTCCGAGGGCATCCTCAAGTACACGGAGGCCCAGACGGTCGCCCAGCAGCGGCTGCTGCCGATGGCGCCGTCGCTGGGGATGGACGACGAGGGCTACGCCCGCTTCATGAGCACGAGTCTGCGGCTGATGAAGGCATTCCGGTTCAGGTAATTCCCTAGGGGCGCGGGGAACTGCGCGATCAACCACACACGGCCCGCACGCGAAACTCAACGAGGAGACCCCGTGCCCCAGGACGCTTACGACTACGACGTCCTCGTCATCGGCTCCGGCTTCGGCGGATCGGTATCCGCCCTCCGCCTGACAGAAAAGGGCTACAAGGTCGGCGTGCTGGAGGCGGGACGCCGTTTCACCCGCGAGTCCCTGCCGAAGAACTCCTGGGACCTCAAGAACTACCTCTGGGCCCCGAAACTCGGCATGTACGGCATCCAGCGCATCCATCTGCTGGGCAACGTCATGGTGCTCGCGGGCGCAGGCGTCGGCGGCGGCTCGCTGAACTACGCCAACACCCTCTACGTCCCGCCGAAGGCCTTCTTCGACGACCCCCAGTGGCGGGACATCACCGACTGGCAGGAGGAGTTGAAGCCGTACTACGACCAGGCCCAGCGCATGCTCGGTGTACGGCTCAACCCGACGATGACCCCCTCCGACGTGCATCTGAAGGCGGCGGCCCAGCGGATGGGGGTCGGCGACACCTTCCATCTCGCCCCGGTCGGCGTGTTCTTCGGCGACGGCAAGGACGCCGACGGCAAGACGAAGGCCGCGCCCGGCGGGCAGGTGAACGACCCGTACTTCGGCGGCGCCGGCCCCGCCCGCACCGCCTGTACCGAGTGCGGCGAGTGCATGACCGGCTGCCGGCACGGCGCGAAGAACACCCTGAACGAGAACTACCTGTATCTCGCCGAGAAGGCGGGCGCGGTGGTCCACCCCCTGACGACGGTCGTGTCCGTCACGGACGACTCACGGGGCGGGTACGCGGTGGCGACCCTGCCGACGGACCAGCGGAAGAAGGGCGAGGGCCGGCTCTTCACCGCCCGCAGGGTCGTCCTCGCGGCCGGCACGTACGGCACACAGACCCTGCTGCACCGGATGAAGGCCGGCGGCCAGCTGCCGTATCTCTCCGCCCGGCTGGGCGACCTGACCCGCACCAACTCCGAGGCCCTGGTCGGCGCGCAGACCGACAACCGCCGGTACCGGAAGGCGACCGGGGAGGCGAGGGCCGACTTCACGCGGGGTGTCGCGATCACGTCGTCCATCCACCCGGACGAGAACACGCACATCGAGCCGGTCCGCTACGGCAAGGGCTCCAACTCCATGGGCGGCCTGTCGATCCTCCAGGTGCCGTACGCGGAGGGCTCCTCCCGGGCGCTGGCCTGGCTGACGAACGCGGCCAGGCACCCGCTGCTGGTCCTGCGTTCCCTCTCCAACCGGCGCTGGTCCGAGCGGACCATCATCGGCCTGGTCATGCAGTCGCTGGACAACTCCCTGACGACGTACCTGAAGCCCGGCGGCGTCGGCAAGGGCCTGCTCACCGCCCGGCAGGGGCACGGCTCGCCGAACCCCAAGCAGATCAAGGCCGCGACCCAGGCCGCCTCCGCGCTCGCCGCCGAGATCAACGGCTTCGCGGGCAGCAACGTCGGCGAGCTGATGGGCACCCCGCTCACCGCGCACTTCCTCGGCGGCTGCCCGATCGGCGACTCCGCGGAGACAGGGGTGATCGACCCGTACCACCGCCTCTACGGCCACCCCGGCATCTCGGTCGTGGACGGCGCCGCGGTCTCGGCGAACCTCGGCGTGAACCCGTCGCTGACGATCACCGCGCAGGCCGAGCGGGCGATGTCCTTCTGGCCGAACAAGGGCGAGGAGGACGCGCGGCCGGCACCGGGAGCGGCGTACGAGCGGCTGAAGCCGGTGGAACCGCAGGCCCCGGCGGTCCCGGCGGAGGCTTTCGGCGCGCTGCGCCTGCCGTTCCTGGGGATGCCGGCCGTACCACCGAAGAACTAGCCCCGGCCGGCGCGCACGGAGGGAACCCGGCGGGTCACACCGAGAGGGACCTGCATCCCCCTCCGAAGGCAGGTCCCCCCAGTGTTCTTCTGTTTTTTCGATTCGGCAGGTTTGATCGGCGAAAGTCCTGAAGGGTTGCTTCGAGCCGACCGAATATTCGTGTGGTGTGAGTCACAGGCATGCCGAAAGGCCCCGCGGGACGGAGAGGCCGCGGGGCCTTTCTTCGGTCAGCACCGACGTCAGGGCGGCGTCGGTGCCTGGGGGCGGCGCCGGGGGGCTGCGCCGCTGGTTTCGGGGGTGTGCGGTTATCCCGCCGGCCGGCCCCGGGCGTCCCCGGGGCCGGCCGTTCTCTTGGGTGACCGGGCTGCTGTCCCCTGCCGTCCGGTCACTTCCCTGGAGCGAGGTCCCACGGCGCACGGCACGACCCGTACGCCTCATCGCTCCAGCGAGCCACGCGTGGTTCTGTCGGGCCCGCCCCTGGCTGGCACGGACACCCCGCTCAACGACGCGGGGCGGGGACCGGTCACGCGCCGTACGGGTGAGACGGCACTCGAACTCGGATACGGCCTCGGGACCCGTCGCTCAGACACGGCCCCGGCACAGTTCGAGCAGGGTCATGGCGAGGGTGGTGCCGGGCTTGCCGAGGGCCTCGCGGTAGCGGCCGAGGATCTCCATCTCGCGGGAGAGGTTCACCCGCCGGCCGCCGGAGGCGATCCGGGTCTGCTGGACGACGGCGGAGACGGCCATCCGCTCCTGGACGAGACCGATGATCCGGTCGTCGAGCGCGTCGATGCGCTCGCGGGCGTTCGCGATGGTCTCTTCCGGGGTGACGGTACTGGTCATGTCGGGGCTCCTCGATCACACGGGGGAGTCCCCGGAACGACACGACCCGGTAAACGACAGGCGCCCCGGGCCTTGTCGGCCCGGGGCGCCTGGGAAGTGCTTGGCGTTGCGCTCAAGCAGCACGACCATGGCAGCCGGCGGGCCGGATGCCATAGGTAAAGAAGGTCGCGTGCTGAAGCATGCGGTCAGTATGCCACGGCGAACTCCAGGGGAAGCCCTCCCGCCCACACCGTTAGACTCGTTAGCACAGACCCCCGCCCGACCACCAGAAGGCACCCCGTGTCATCAGCGACTTCCACTGCCGCCACCCCCGACACCGTCCTGGTCGTCGACTTCGGCGCGCAGTACGCCCAGCTCATCGCCCGTCGCGTCCGCGAGGCGCGGGTCTACAGCGAGATCGTGCCGAGCACCACGCCGGTGAAGGAGATGCTCGCCAAGAACCCCGCGGCGATCATCCTCTCCGGCGGCCCCTCCTCCGTGTACGAGGCGGGTGCCCCCACCCTCGACCGTGAGATCTTCGAGGCCGGCGTCCCCGTCTTCGGCATGTGCTACGGCTTCCAGCTGATGGCGCAGACCCTCGGCGGCACCGTCGACAACACCGGCGCCCGCGAGTACGGCCGCACCGACCTGCACGTCTCGAAGAACTCCTCCACCCTGTTCGAGGGCACCCCGGACGAGCAGCACGTGTGGATGTCGCACGGCGACGCCTGCTCCGCCGCCCCCGAGGGCTTCTCGGTCACCGCGTCCACGGACGTCGTCCCGGTCGCCGCGTTCGAGAACGACGAGAAGAAGCTCTACGGCGTCCAGTACCACCCCGAGGTCATGCACTCCACGCACGGCCAGCAGGTCCTGGAGCACTTCCTGTACCGGGGCGCGGGCCTGAAGCCGGACTGGACGACCGGCAACGTGATCGAGGAGCAGGTCGCCGCGATCCGCGAGCAGGTCGGCGACAAGCGCGCGATCTGCGGTCTGTCCGGCGGCGTGGACTCCGCCGTCGCCGCCGCCCTCGTCGCCCGTGCCATCGGCGACCAGCTGACCTGCGTGTACGTCGACCACGGCCTGATGCGCAAGGGCGAGACCGAGCAGGTGGAGAAGGACTTCGTGGCCGCGACCGGCGTCAAGCTGGTCGTCGTGGACGCCGAGGAGCGCTTCCTGACCGCGCTCAAGGGCGTCACCGACCCCGAGGAGAAGCGCAAGATCATCGGCCGTGAGTTCATCCGCGTCTTCGAGCAGGCGCAGGCGGACATCATCGCCGACGAGGGCCCGGCCGTGGAGTTCCTGGTCCAGGGCACCCTGTACCCGGACGTGGTCGAGTCCGGCGGCGGCACCGGCACCGCGAACATCAAGTCGCACCACAACGTCGGCGGCCTGCCCGAGGACCTCGAGTTCCAGCTGATCGAGCCGCTGCGCAAGCTGTTCAAGGACGAGGTCCGCATGGTCGGCCAGGAGCTGGGCCTGCCGGACGAGATCGTCCAGCGCCAGCCGTTCCCCGGCCCCGGCCTGGGCATCCGTATCGTCGGCGAGGTCACCAAGGAGCGCCTGGACCTCCTGCGCGACGCCGACGCGATCGCCCGCGAGGAGCTGACCGCGGCCGGCCTCGACCGCGACATCTGGCAGTGCCCGGTGGTCCTCCTCGCCGACGTCCGCAGCGTGGGCGTCCAGGGCGACGGCCGCACCTACGGCCACCCGATCGTGCTGCGCCCGGTGTCCTCCGAGGACGCCATGACCGCCGACTGGTCCCGGCTGCCGTACGACGTCCTCGCCCGCATCTCGACCCGGATCACCAACGAGGTCCGGGACGTCAACCGCGTCGTCCTGGACGTGACCTCGAAGCCCCCGGGCACCATCGAGTGGGAGTAGTCCCCAGGGGCCCTAGGCGCGCTTGAGCGTGCGCAGGGGCTCACCGGGCTTCCAGACCTGGACGACGAGGTACTTCCCGTCCTCGACACAGGTCCGTACGACCTCGGTCAGCTCGGTACGGAAGAGGTGGAACGGCTGCGGCGGTTCCACCTCTTTCACGTATGCCGCCTTCACGTCCGGATCGACGACCTCGAACGCCCGCCCGCCGATCCGGACGTCCCCGCCGTCGCCCAAGTCGTCGGCACCTGGATGCGTCTGGAGCGCGAAGCGCGGGTCGCGGAGCAGGTCGAGGGCCTTGAGGGAGCGCGGCATCATGCCGAGCCACAGCTCCCCGTCCAGGAAACGGACCTCCAGGCCGCAGGTGCGCGGCGAGCCGTCCCTGCGGAGGGTGGCGAGGACGTGATGGCGGAAGGCGCCGAACCGCTCCTCGGCGATCGCTGCCAGTGCGGGTTCCGCGGTGGTGAAGGATGCCCAGTTCATGCGCGCCAGTCTCACCGGCAAACCGGACAACCTCTGTCGTGTATGCGGCGCGTACGGCATCTTTACCCCACAGCCCTGCCCTTTTGCGCTGACCGGCGGTAACTTCCGGCGCGTACCGCAATCCGCCCGCTGGAGGATCTATGCACGGGCCCACTCCGCCCCTGCCGCTGCCCACCGACCAGCTGCAGTTCGCCATGCCACCGATGCACGAGTCGCTGGAGGCCGAGCGCCGGCACCGCAAGGAGCGGCTCGCGGGAGCCCTGCGGATCTTCGGGCGGGCCGGATTCGAGGACGGGGTCTCCGGGCACATCACCGCCCGCGATCCGGAGTTCTCCGACTGTTTCTGGGTCAACCCGTTCGGGATGCCGTTCAAGCACGTCACCGTCGGCGATCTCGTCCTCGCCAACCAGGACGGGCAGGTCGTCGAGGGCCGCTACCACGTCAACCAGGCCGCGTTCACCGTGCACGCCCAGGTCCACGCCGCCCGCCCGGACGTCGTCGCCGTCGCGCACTGCCACTCCGTGCACGGCCGCGCCCTGGCCGCGCTCGGCGAGCTGATCGACCCCATCACCCAGGAGAGCTGCGCCTTCTACGAGGACGTCGCGCTCTACGACGCCTACACCGGCGTCACCGTCGACGCCGAGGAAGGCCGCCGGATCGCCGGTGCCCTCGGCTCCCGCAAGGCGCTCGTGCTGCGCAACCACGGGCTGCTCACCGTCGGCGACTCGGTGGACGCCGCGGCCTGGTGGTTCATGTCGATGGAGCGGTCCTGCCAGGTGCAGCTGATGGCGAAGGCGGCCGGCCGGCCGGTCCTCATCGACCACAAGCTGGCCGTCGCCACCCGCGAACAGCTCGGCGGCGACCTGGTGGCCTGGATCAACTACCAGCCCCTGTGGCAGGACATCAGCCGCAGTGAACCGGACCTGCTCAGCTGACGCCGGGACACGGCCTCGCTCAGCGGGGGCACGGGTCTTGCCCGGCGGGGACGTCTCTTGCCCGGCGGGGGCGCGGGCCCCGCTCAGTCGAACCCCTTGAGCACGGCTGCCTTCGTCATCGCGAACTCCTCGTCCGTGAGCACCCCGTCCCGGTGCAGCTCGCCCAGCTCCCGCAGCCGGCGCAGCAGGACGTCATGGTGATCGGCCTGCCCCGGTACGACCGTCCGCTGCCGGTCCCGGCCGTCGTAGGCGGCACCTGTGCGGACGGACGGATGCGGCAGCCGGGCCGTGACGGCCGTCGCGACCAGCGCGGTCAGCAGATCGCGCCGCACGCTGCCCCACAGGTCCAGGGTGTAGGGGTCCCGCTCGGGCGGCAGCTTCGAGAACACCGTCTCCGGCGTCACGAACCGCAGGAACCCCTCCTCGCAACCGGAGTTGGGCAGCCACTCCACCTGCACCAGGTCGCCGAGCGCGATGATCCGCGGGCCGGTCGCCCGCTTGACCCGGTCGGAGGTGTCGGCCCAGTCGATGCGTACCTGTGTGCCGTCGAAGGAGACCGTGCCGTCGGAGGACCGCACCGACACCGGCACCGGCGGGCCCGGCAGCAGATAGGCGGTCGCGGGCTCCTTGGGGATCCGGTCGAGGAGCAGGGCGTGCCGGATCTCCTCGGCGACGTACTCCGCGACCCCGCCGCGGTCCGCGTCCACCGCCAGCCGGTAGGGGTCGGCCGCATCCGGCAGCCGGCCCCCCGTCGCCTGGAGCAGCGGGTCGGCGCCCTCGCGCAGCCGCATCCGCAGCCGGCCGCGCTTGCGCTCGGGTTCGTAGACGACGTCCGAGACCGCCTCCAGGGGCACGGAGATCTCCCCGTACGTCTGCCGGAACAGCGGCACGCAGCGGTGCAGCCCGGGGGTGATCCGGATCGTGCTGCCGTCGAAGGCCCAGGTCCCGTCCCGCTGGATGATCTCGGCCATACGGAAATTCTCGCAGCCAGGTCAACACGGCGGTCCGTACTTCACCCGCCGTGATTCCGGCCCGACGACCCCGGGCGGCCTGTCGTAGGGCACAATTCGCAATCGACGCAGGGCAGTTGCACGACGGCGAGGTCTTCCGAGGAGGGTCCGCCGGCCGTGCCGGGAGGTCGTGGGGAAGGCGGGCGCCGGGCGTGGCGGTGCAGGAGGCGAGGCAGGGCACGGGTGCCGAGGCGATCCATGAGGGCGGCTGCGCCTGCGGGGACTGCCCGCACGGCGCCCGGAAGGGGCACCGGCGGGCCGTCGCGGCGTTCCTGCGCCTGCGGGACGAGTACGCGGCCGGGCAGGGCCTGCCGGCGGCCGTGGCGCACTCCGCCTCGGCGTCCCGGCAGTGGGTCTCCGAGGAACTGACCCAGCGGGCGGAGGCCGTCGCCGAACGCGGTCGCGCCGAGGGCGAGGTCTGGCTCGCCCGGCTGTGGCTGCGGACGGTGTGCGCGGTGTGGGGCGCGGTCCTCGCGCTGCTGCTCGGCGAGGCACTCACCGCGGTCGGTGCGGGCTGGACCGGCGCGCGCACCGCGGCGCTGGCCGCCGCGCTCGTCGTCGCCACCACCCTCAGCGCCGCCTCCTGGCTGCACCGGGCGCGCGGCGGGGCGCTGGCCCCGGTGATCGGCGAGGACAACCGGATGTCCACCTCCCGTACGGTCGCCGCCTGTTGGGTACTGTTCGTCGGCTACGCCGTCCTGCTGTTGGCGGCCCGGCTGGCCGCCGCCTCCGACCCCGCCGAACGCGACGCGCTGATCTCCGGCCTCGACCTCGCGCGCGGCGCCGCCGTGGTCACCGTCCTGGCCGTCGTCTGCGGGATCGCGGTCCTGGTCCGCCGGGTGGTGGGCCTGCGCGTTCTCGCACAGCGGCTGCAGAAGGTCCCGGCGCACCGGCCGCGCGCCGCCGATCTGCTCACCGACGACTCCGGCCGGGGCGCCTTCGCCGACATCCAGTACGCCGCCATCAGCGCCGTCGCCCTGTTGTTCGCCGCCGTACGGCTGGCCCGCCGCCCCGACGAGCTGCCCGACCTGCCCTGGGGGCTGGGCGTGGTGGTGCTCGTCTCGGCCGCGACCTACCTGGCCGGCAAGTACGCCGAGGGCGGCCGCCCGGTCGTCCTGTCCGTGGTCCGGGTCCGTGAGCCCGGCGATCTGGACGGGCCGATCCGCACCGGCGACGACATCGAGATCCGCGGGGCCGGTTTCGTGCCGCCCGGCTCCCGCACCGCCGACCGGCTCTCCCGCATGGTGGTCCGTATCGGTGCCGTCGATGTGCACGTGCCGCTGGTCCCCGTCACCGGCGGCTTCCGCAACCCCACGGACAGCGTCCTGACCGTGCCCGTACCGGCTGACGTCGAGCCCGGGGCGGTGGAGGTGCAGGTGGTCACCGCGGCCGGGGTCGCGACCAACCGGTGCATCGTCCAGGTGACCGAGTGAACCACGTGCGTCACCGACCGCCACCTCCTTGGACCGGCCGGACCACGACCGGCCGTGCAGCGGGTCCCGGCCCGCGGCGACAGCCCCTCTGTCTCCTCGTACGGGGCGCCGAAATCCGGAAAAACACTCCGGATGGGATTGAACCGCTTCCCGGTGTCGTACGTATGGTCAGACGACGGGTTCAACGGCGGGCGAGAGGCGGCTGACGACGATGACCCACGGCATCCGGACGGACACGCACAGCACCGGCTTGAACGGCCGCCGCGGGTGGCGGGACACCGCCACCCACTACGCGCTTCTTCCCCTCCGCGTCTTCCTCGGCGTCACCTTCGTCTACGCCGGCCTGGACAAGCTCACCGACAGCGCCTTCATGAAGTCCGGCGGCGCCGGGTCCATCGGCGACACCATGCGCGCGGCCCGCGACTCCGCGGCCGTCCCGGCCCTGGTCGACCTGGCCCTGAAGGCCCCGGTCGGCTTCGGCTACGCCATCGCCCTCGGTGAACTGGCCGTCGGCATCGCCACCCTGCTCGGTCTGCTCGGCCGGCTCGCCGCGCTCGGCGGTGCGCTGATCTCGCTCAGCCTGTGGCTCACGGTGAGCTGGGCGACGACCCCCTACTACTACGGCAACGACCTCGCCTACCTGATGGCCTGGCTCCCCCTGGTCCTCGCCGGCGCCCCCTACCTCTCCCTCGACGCGGCCTGGCGAGCCCGGCGCCGTCGGTCGCTGGGCGGCTACCGCTAGCCTGGCGGCGCCCCGATCAGGCGCGGGGCCCTGTCCGGGAACTCGGGGGAGCGACCGGCCCCTGACGGCGCCGCGGGCGATGGACGGCACATCGCGGCCTGTCCTGCGGAGCGCTCACCTCTCGGCGCCACCCCGCCTGCGTATTCCCCGGGCCACTGCTGCCGCGAGACCGGCCAGACAGAGGCCGCCCACGATCATCGGGACGACCGCGAACCACGGTGTCTCCCACAGGCCGCCCGCGTCTCCCGCGAATGCCGCGCCGGTGGCGGCGAGGAAGAGCCCGGCGACCAGCTTCCCGGGCTGGAACTCATGACGCAGCACGGCTGACCTCCACCTGTCCCACACCGACCCGGAGCGTGAGCTCCAGGGTGCCCGTGTCCTCGCCGCCCCTCACCGGAGCCAGCGTCATGTCCGCGTGCCTGCCGGGCTGCACGTCCACGTCCTTTCCGCTGTCCTCGGGCGACCGGATGTCGCCCATCCCCACGTCGATCGCCATCCGCACGGTCGTGTCCGCCGGCACGATCACCTTCAGCTGCCCCGCACCCACATGCGCGTCCGTCGTGACCGTCCGTCCCTTGCCCGGACGCACCCGGCTCAGGTCCAGCGTGCCCCGCCCGGTGCCGAGGTCGTAGGCCGGCCGTACCTGCGCCGTCGCGGCGGGCTTCCAGGAGATGTCTCTCCAGTGGGTGGTGATGTCCTTGGGCAGCGCCGCCGCCCCGGCGAGCAGCGCCGCCGTGACGATCGCCAGGAACACCGTCCCGGCCCCTGTGCGGCCCAGGAACGAGCTGACCGCGACGCCCAGGCCGAAGACCCCCAGCGCGCACGCCAGACCGGTCTGCAGGCTCGTGCCCAGTGGATGCGCGTCCCACGTCAGTCCGGTGCCCAGGCCGCCCGCCACCAGGGCCAGCACGAACACCCAGCCGCCGATCCAGCGCGGGCCGCGCGGTGCCGGGGGCGCGGCGGGCCGCGGCTGGGGGGAGCCGTGGTGGGCCCAGGGGGTGGCGATGCCGATGTCGATCAGCGAGGTGAGGCCCCGGTCGCGGGCGTCGCCGGGTCCCCACAGATAGCCGGTGCCGCCGACATGCGTGCCGTCCTTGACGATCGGGTCCCGCCACCACGACGGATAGGCGGTGACGACCGGCGGGGCCTGGGCCTCCGGCGGGGCGTCGGCGGCGGCCTGCGCGGCGAGCGGGTCGGGATCGGGGGCACCACGGTGCCGTGACCAATACCCGGCGCCCGCCAGCAGCAGGGAGAGCACGACGGCGAAGGCCAGCACCCCGCCGTTTCTCAGCATGGTGAGGAAGATCCCGCAGCCGACCAGGGCGAACAGCACCGCGGCGAGCGCTTGGCCGTCGACCCGGCCCGTCAGCAGCCTCCGGACCTCGTTCTCCTCCTCGTCCTCGTAGGGCACGAGGAGCCACGCGAAGCCGTAGAAGATCAGGCCGATGCCGCCGGTCGCGGACAGCACGGCCAGCGTGATCCGGAAGATGACCGGGTCCATGTCGGTCTGCCGGCCGAGGCCCGCGCACACGCCCGCGATCATCTTGTGCCGGCGGTCGCGCCGGAACCGCTCGGTGGCTCCGGCGGCCGGCTGCTCCTGCTCCTGTGCGTGGGTGTGCGGGTCGGTGTGGGTGCCGGTGCCGGTCGCTCCTGACCTGTCCGCTCCTGACCTGTCCGTCGCGGCGGGCGCGGCATCCGTCGGCCCGGTGCCCGGGGCCGGGCGCGGGCCGGGGCCGGGTCCCGGACCCGTCGCGGCGTGCTCGTGATCCGTCATGCGTCCATGGTGACGGCCCGGCCGCCGCCGCGGCAGTCGGGACGACCCTGGGCGAACCCTGAAATCGGCCCTGAGACCGGGCGGGGAACCGTTCGAACGGCGCGGGAGCGCCACCGCCCCGTGGTCCCCGCCCCGACCCCGCCGAAGATCAGGGGCGTCTCGGGGGCCGACCCTGATGCCCGGCCCCGCCGGCCATGTGACCATCGTTGGCATGCCGGAAGCCGCAACCCTGCCAGTCGACGACCCGCGGCCGCCGCGCAAGCTCTACCGCAGCAGCGACGGACGCTGGCTCGGCGGAGTGGCGCGGGGCCTCGCCGGGCACCTCGGGCTGCCGGTCATCTGGGTGCGGCTCGCCTTCGTCGGCCTGTTCATGGCCCATGGATTCGGAGCGCTGCTGTATGCGGCGTTCTGGTTCTGGGTCCCGCTCGGCGTCGGCGGCGTCGTGGAGCAGAAGCAGTCCCTCTTCGGCAGCGAGACCGCGCCGGACGGCCGCCGCAGACTCGTGGCCCGCAAGCCGGACAAGGGCCAGATCGCCGCGCTGCTCCTCATGGTCGTCGTGTCCGTGGTCTTCGTCAGCAGCGTCAATCTGGGCAACGGCGCCAAGGTGTATCTGGTGCCGGCCGTCCTCGTCGCGGCCGGTGTCGCCCTCGTCTGGCGCCAGGCGGACAACGCCCGCAGGGCCCGCTGGGTCGAGGTCGGCCGCCGGCGCCGCACCCTCACCCTGCTGCGCGCGGCCGGCGGTGTCCTGCTCGTCACGGCCGGTGTCTCCGCCATCTTCGTGCTGCAGGGCTCGGCCGCCCACCTCGGCGCGGTCCTGCAGGCGGCCCTCGCCGTCCTCGTCGGCATCACGCTCCTCGCCGGCCCGTACCTGGTCCGTATGACCCAGGACCTGTCCGAGGAGCGCCTGATGCGCATCCGCGCCCAGGAGCGCGCGGAGGTCGCCGCTCATGTCCATGACTCCGTGCTGCACACCCTCACCCTCATCCAGCGCAACGCCGACAACGCGAACGAGGTGCGCCGCCTCGCCCGCGCCCAGGAGCGCGACCTGCGCACCTGGCTGTACAAGCCGGAGGGCACCGGCAAGGACGAGGCAGACGAACCGGACACGGTCGCCGAGGCGGTACGGCGCAACGCCGCCGAGGTGGAGGACAAGCACGGGGTGCCCATCGAGGTCGTCATCGTCGGGGACTGCCCGCTGGACGAGAGAACCGGCGCGCAGATGCAGGCAGCGCGTGAAGCGATGGTGAACGCCGCCAAGTACGGTGGCGAGGGCGGCGCCGTACAGGTCTATGCCGAGGTCGAGGGAAGGACGGTCTTCGTGTCCGTGCGCGACCGCGGCCCGGGTTTCGACCCCGACTCGATACCCGCCGACCGCATGGGCGTCAGAGAATCGATCATCGGCCGCATGGAGCGCTACGGCGGCACGGCCCGGCTGCGGTCGGTGCCGGACGGCGGCACGGAGGTCGAGCTGGAGATGGAGAGGGCGGAGAAGACGTCATGAGCGACGCGACCGAGGCGAACGGCACGGCGGGAGCCCCCGAGGCGACCGGGTCCGGGGCCGCCGACGGCGGCGCGGGCGGACGGCACGTACGGGTGGTGCTCGTGGACGACCACCGTATGTTCCGCGCCGGTGTCCAGGCCGAGATCGGGCAGACGGCCGAGACCGGCGTCGAGGTGGTCGGCGAGGCCGCGGACGTCGACCAGGCGGTCACGGTCATCACCGCGACCCGGCCGGAGGTGGTCCTCCTCGACGTCCACCTGCCGGGCGGCGGCGGTGTCGAAGTGCTGCGCCGGTGCGCGGCGTTGACGGCGGACACCGAGCGGCCCGTCCGGTTCCTCGCGCTGTCCGTGTCGGACGCGGCCGAGGACGTGATCGGCGTGATCCGTGGCGGCGCCCGCGGCTATGTCACCAAGACCATCACCGGCGCCGACCTGGTCGACTCCATCTTCCGCGTCCAGGAGGGCGACGCCGTCTTCTCGCCGCGGCTGGCCGGGTTCGTCCTCGACGCCTTCGCCTCCACCGACGCCCCGCCCGTGGACGAGGACCTGGACCGGCTCACCCAGCGCGAGCGCGAGGTGCTGCGGCTGATCGCCCGTGGCTACGCCTACAAGGAGATCGCCAAGCAGCTGTTCATCTCGGTGAAGACGGTCGAGTCCCATGTATCGGCGGTGCTGCGCAAGCTCCAGCTGTCCAACCGCCACGAACTGACCCGCTGGGCGACGGCCCGCCGGCTGGTCTGACCCCTACGGCCCCGCCCCCTAGGCCACCCGGGTGGCCCCCGCGAACGGCATCAGGTCGACCGGGGCCAGCCGGACCGGGGCCGAGGGGTTCGGCGCGTGGATCATCTGGCCGTTTCCCACGTAGATGCCGACGTGGCTGATCCCGGAGTAGAAGAACACCAGGTCACCCGGCTGGAGTTCGGAGCGGGGCACGCGTCGGCCCGCGTTGATCTGGGCGTAGGTGGTGCGGGGCAGGGAGATGCCGGCGGAGCGGTAGGCGGCCTGGGCCAGCCCCGAGCAGTCGAAGGCGTTCGGGCCGGTCGCCCCCCACACGTAGGGGCTGCCGAGCTTGGCGTAGGCGTAGGAGACGGCCGCCGCGGCGCGCGCGTTCGGAGCCGTGGCCGACCCGGCCTGCTCCAGCGCCGCACGGGCGTCGGAGGACGAGCGGGAGGTACGCCCCGGCGCGACGCCGTCACCGGTGACCTCGCTGCGCTGCTGCGGAGTGAGTCGCGCCAGCAGCCGCCTGGCCTCGCCCAGCTTGCCGGTGATGGTCTTCTTCTGCCGCTTCAGCTGAGCCTGCCGTGACCGCAGCGACGTCAGCTCGACGCGCGCGGCGCCGCGCAACTGCTCGATCTCCCGCAGCTGTTCGCGCACCTGTGTCACGGCGGCGGCCTGCCGGTGGCCGGTCCGCTCGGCGAACGCCGCGTCGTCCAGGTACTGGTCGGGGTTGCTGGACAGGGCCAGCTGCCAGGCCGGGGCGAACCCGCCGTCGCGGTACTGCGCCGCCGCCAACGAACCGAGGGCCTCCCGGGTGGTGTCGAGCCTCTCCTGTTTGCGGGCGGTCTCGTCCCGCAGTGTGTTCAGACGCCGCTGCGCCGTGTCCGCTTCCACCTTCGCGCCGTTGTACTTCTCGGTGGCGGCCTCGGCCTCCTGGTAGAGCTCGTCCACCTTGGCCTTCACCTGGGCCGGCGTCAGCTGCGGATCGGCGTGCCCCGTCCCGTCGAACCCCGCGGCGGTGGCCGCGCCCGCCAGGGCGAGGGTGGCGGCCGTCCGGGCCGTGGGGCCGCCGATCGAGCGTTGCCGGGGCTTGCGGTGCGCTGCCACCTGGGCCGTCACGTCCTTCCGTACGACTCGCACGACCGAGGGGTCCGGCCCGGGAGGCCCGACCGAGTGGTCCGTACGACGTCCGGCGGCGGCCCGCACAGGGGGAAGCGGGCCACCGCCGGACCTTCTCGGCGGTGGTGGCCGACGGCCGCCCTGGCCCGGGCGGCGGTGGGAAGCCGGTCACCTGGGGGAGGACGTTAAGCCCGTCGGTGACAAGCAGGTAACGCGGTGTACGGAACTGTCTTCGACACACCGCGATGTGACCGTGTGTGACCGCGTCGCCGACCCGGAGCCGTCGCCTTCACACACCGTGGTGACCGAAGCGTGCAAAGCGGGACGCACGCGAGGCCTGGAGTGCTATGGGGCGCATATATGCGAGACCGCCCGCTACGGGACCACGGACCGCTACGGACCACGGACCGCGACGGGGACCACGGACCGCTACGGGCGGCGCGGTGAGGGGGGCTCATACACTCTCGCTCAGCCGCCCCGTAGCTTGGCCGGCTGTTCGAGCAGGGGCGCAAGGGGGCTTCGGTGGACGTGGTGCGGGTCATGGAGTCGCTGGCCGGGCAGGGGGTCACGGTGTTGTTCAAGGCGGATGCCGAGCGCATGCGCGAGGGCGTGAAGCCGTGGACGTTCGTGGCGAGCGGAGCGCCGTTCCGCGAAGATCTCCTGGTGCGCACGGACGCCGTGTCCGTCGAGGCCTGCCTGGACGCCTGTCTGCCCCGGCTGCGCGAGTTCGGCCTGATCATCCCGGAGTAGGTGCTGGCTCACTCGGGGAACGGCACCCTGCCGTCCCTGGGGCTCGTACCGACGAATTAGGCTCCGGCCCCATGGACGTACTCATCCATCTCTTCGTCGGCCTGCACATCATCGGCATCGCCGCGCTGCTCGGCGGTTTCCTCACCCAGATGAAGGCGATGGGCCAGGGCACGGCCCGCTTCGTGCCCGGAATGCTGCATGGAGCGCTGACCATGCTGGTCACCGGCGTGGTCCTGGTCGGGCTCAACCAGGCCGACGACCACCACGTCAACACCCTCAAGATCGGCGTCAAGCTGGCGCTGCTGATCGTGATCCTCGGCCTGGTCTATGTGAAGCGCGACGAGGAGAAGATCGACAAGGGCATGTTCGGCCTGGTCGGCCTGCTGACCACCGCGAACATCTTCATCGCCGTGCTGTGGACCTGACGGTCAGCCGTTCCTGCCGCCGGCGCGGACCGAGAGCACCGCACCGGCGGCGACCGCGAGCCACGCCGCCACCGCCACCCACAGCAGCACCCGTCCCGGCCATCTGAGCCACGGGACGCCGAGGGCGGTCGAGACGGTCAGCGTCGCCGCCGCCGTCATCCCCATCGGGAACACCGTCGCCCACCGCCGCACGTCGTAGCCGCGCCGGGGCCGCACCGCCTCGGCGGCCAGCAGCAGGAGATACAAGGCCAGGTCCAGGGCGAGCAGTGCGATCGTCACGGTGCGCAGCACACCGCGGTCGTCCCCGTCCCACAGATGCAGGCCCGTATCCCCGGCGACGAGCAGTTTCGCCCCCGCCAGCGCCGAGATCGCGAGCGCCCCGCCCGCGATCCAGTGGTCACCGGGCCCCTCCAGCACCTGCCGTGCGTCGAAGCGGGCCAGCGCGAGGCCGTAGAGCACCAGCCCCAGCCAGAACAGCACCAGCGCGGTGTGCGTGAGCCACGCCGTGCGCTCGGCCGCCGCCGATGTCGCGGCCAGTACGACAAGCCCCTGTGTGGCCACACAACACAGGAACACCGTGCCCGGCATGCGCCGACTCCAGTGCCGGACGACCAGGACCAGCAGCACCGGCCAGAGCAGCGCCGAGAGCGCCAGCAGTGCCTCGGCCAGGGTCTGGCGGCCCAGCAGCGAGATCCGGGTGCCGAGCACAGCGGTCGCGGCGACGGCGGTGAGCGCGCCGGGACTCTCCGCCTCGGCCACCCAGCGCTGCCGCTCCCAGAGCAGCCGCAGGGCGAAGCCGGCCGCCAGCGCCACCCAGGCGACGCCGGACACCGCGAGCGCCACCCGGGAGAGCACCTCGGCGCCGGTCAGTTGCAGCCCCACCGACAGGATGCCGGTCGCCATCACGGCGGTCCCGGCCGCGGGGGGCCGCTCCGCCCACCACGTGCGCAGACCTGGGATGCCGGGCATGCGCCCGATGCTAGGGAGCCGCACGTCCCCGCCGTGGAAGGGCACGCGCGCGTGGAGGGCGGAAACGCCGGTACGCGCGCGTGGGGCGAGGACGGCTGGTCCGGTCAGCCCGGCCGGACCACGCTGTGGATGATCGACTCCCCGCCGTAGTAGATCGACTCCTCGCGGACGTACGCGCCCGGCTTCGGCGCGTGGATCATCATGCCGTTGCCTATGTAGACGCCGACGTGGCTGATGTCGTCGTAGAAGAAGACCAGGTCACCCGGCCGCGCGTCGGCCAGTGACACCGTGGTGCCCGCATCGACCTGGTCGTACGTGGTGCGCGGCAGGGTGACACCGGCCGCCCTCCAGGCGGCCTGGGTGAGGCCCGAGCAGTCGTAGGAGTCCGGCCCGGTGGCGCCCCACACATACGGCTTGCCGATCTGCGCGCGGGCGAAGGCGATCGCCTTCTCGGCCTTCGTGTCGTACGAGCCGGATGTCGTGGACCCGGTCGACCCGGATCCCGTCGACCCGGATCCGGACGACGAAGACGACGAGGACGACGAGGACGACGAAGACGACGAGGACGACGAGGACAACGAGGAGGCTTGCTGCTGGGCCGCCTGCCGCTTCGCCAGCTCGGCCGCCTTGCGTGCCGCCTCCTGCTGCTTCTCCCGCTCGATGGCGGCCAGCCGCGCCTTCTCCTGGGCCGTCAGCTGCGACAGCAGCTCGCGCGCGGAGGCGAGCTTCTTCTGGACGGTGGCCTTGGCGGTCTGCAGGTCGTGCTGCGAGTCGGTCAGGGTCCGCAGGCTCTCCGCGGCCTCCCGCCGTTTCTTCATCGTCGAGGCCTGCTCGCCGATGAAGTCGTCGACCGCGCTCTTCTGCCGCGAGGTCAGCCGGCTCATCAGCTGGCGCTGGTCGAAGTAGTCCTGCGGACTGTCCGCGAGCAGGAGGGCGGCGGTGTCGGGAGCGGCGGCGCCGGTGCGGTACTGGGCCGCGGCGAAGGAGCCCAGCTCCTCGCGGGCCTTGTTGAGGCGCTGGGCGCGCCGGGCGACCTCTTCGCGCAGGGCGTCGGCGCGACTGCGCTGCTTTCCCGTCCGTTCCTTGGCTGCGTTGTACTTCTCGGTCGCCGACTCCGCCTGGCGGTAGAGGTCGTCGACCTTCTTCTCGACCTCTTCCAGGCTCGGCTTGGCGTGATCGGTGCTCGGGGCGGCCTCTGCGGTCTGCGAGAGCACGGCCATGGAGGTGAGGGCGGCGGTGGCGAGGGCGGGGGTGCGCAGGCCCGTTCCGATGGTTCCGCCGGGGCGCGTCTTACGGTGCGACGCCAAGGGAGGCGACTCCTTCCAATGGGCCGCCTACCGGGTTAGCTGTCGGGTTCGGGCGGCGGTTCGGAAGGTTTGCCCTACGGCCTCGTCCCGGGCGGGAGTCGTCCGATTCACCCCAGGATCGGTGGGTCCCCGGCTCCGGGCGCCCTGCGGACGCGCCGGACTCGGCGGAGGCCGCGCACGCGGCCTGACGGCAACCTAGCCAACTGGTGTGACTAGTGTGAAGGTTGGTGCGTGATATGTCCGATACATTTTCGTGATCTCGCTTCCGGATCACGTTCCCGTCATGGGGCGATTCCGCAGCGTAAGGGCCATGCCCCGGGTGTTCGCCGCTCCTTCCGCAGGGCCGTCTTCCCGGTACGGCGGCCGGTTGTCGGTGGGGCACCCTAGACTCGTAGAGCGATGAGCAGCCTCTTTGACGACAGCTTCCTGGCGGACCTCCAGCCCCCTCGCGGGCGCGAGGAGGAGCCCCCGCCGCCGCCCGAGGACGATCACGCTCCGGAGCCGCTTCCGGACGATCTGTTCGGCGGGAAGTTCGACGTGCCGCCGGACCGGGACGCCTACTACCGCGACGGCGCCCCCCGCCCCGCGCTCGACGCGGCGGCCCTCCTGGAAGGGCTGAACGACAACCAGCGCGCCGCGGTCGTGCACGCCGGCTCGCCGCTGCTCATCGTCGCCGGCGCCGGCTCCGGCAAGACCCGTGTGCTCACCCACCGCATCGCCCACCTCCTCGCCGAGCGGCATGTGCACCCGGGCCAGATCCTCGCGATCACCTTCACCAACAAGGCCGCGGGCGAGATGAAGGAACGCGTCGAGCAGCTCGTCGGCCCGCGCGCGAACGCGATGTGGGTGATGACCTTCCACAGCGCGTGCGTGCGCATCCTGCGCCGCGAGTCGAAGAAGCTCGGCTTCACGTCGTCGTTCTCGATCTACGACGCCGCCGACAGCAAGCGCCTGATGGCCCTGGTCTGCCGTGACCTGGACCTCGACCCCAAGCGCTTCCCGCCGAAGTCCTTCAGCGCCAAGATCAGCAACCTGAAGAACGAGCTGATCGACGAGGAGGACTTCGCCGCCCAGGCCGCCGACGGCTTCGAGAAGACCCTCGCCCAGGCCTACGCCCTGTACCAGTCGCGACTGCGCGAGGCGAACGCCCTCGACTTCGACGACCTGATCATGACGACGGTCAACCTGCTGCGCGCGTTCCCGGACGTGGCCGAGCACTACCGCCGCCGCTTCCGCCATGTCCTGGTCGACGAGTACCAGGACACCAACCACGCCCAGTACGCCCTGGTACGCGAGCTGGTGGGCACCGGCGACCACGACGAGGACACTCCGCCCGGCGAGTACGACCTCCCGCCCGCCGAGCTGTGCGTGGTGGGTGACGCGGACCAGTCGATCTACGCCTTCCGGGGCGCGACGATCCGCAACATCCTGCAGTTCGAGGAGGACTACCCGGACGCGACGACGATCCTGCTGGAGCAGAACTACCGCTCCACGCAGACCATCCTGTCCGCCGCCAACGCGGTCATCGAGCGCAACGAGTCCCGCCGCCCGAAGAACCTGTGGACCAACGCCGGCCAGGGCGCGCGGATCACCGGCTACGTCGCCGACACCGAGCACGACGAGGCGCAGTTCGTCTCCGACGAGATAGACCGCCTGGTGGACGCGGGCGAGGCCAGGGCCGGCGACGTCGCCGTCTTCTACCGCACCAACGCCCAGTCCCGTGTCTTCGAAGAGGTCTTCATCCGCGTCGGCCTGCCCTACAAGGTCGTCGGCGGGGTCCGCTTCTACGAGCGCAAGGAGGTCCGGGACGTCCTCGCCTACCTGCGCGTTCTCGCCAACCCGGAGGACTCGGTGCCGCTGCGCCGCATCCTCAACGTACCCAAGCGGGGCATCGGCGACCGCGCGGAGGCGATGGTCGACGCCCTCGCCCAGCGGGAGAAGATCAGCTTCCCGCAGGCCCTGAAGCGTGTGGACGAGGCGTACGGCATGGCCGCGCGCTCCACCAACGCGGTCAAGCGGTTCAACACGCTGATGGAGGACCTGCGTACGATCGTCGAGTCCGGTGCCGGACCGGCGACCGTCCTGGAGGCGGTGCTCGAGCGCACCGGCTATCTCGCCGAGTTGCAGGCCTCCACCGACCCGCAGGACGAGACCCGTATCGAGAACCTCCAGGAACTCGCGGCTGTGGCCCTCGAGTTCGAGCAGGAGCGCGGTGAGGGCGAGCCGGTGGGGCTGGCCGACTTCCTGGAGCAGGTCGCCCTGGTCGCCGACTCCGACCAGATCCCCGACGAGGACGAGGAAGGCTCCGGCGTCATCACCCTGATGACCCTGCACACCGCCAAGGGCCTGGAGTTCCCGGTCGTCTTCCTGACCGGCATGGAGGACGGCGTCTTCCCGCACATGCGCGCCCTCGGCCAGACCAAGGAACTGGAGGAGGAGCGGCGCCTGGCGTACGTCGGTATCACGCGCGCGCGGGAGCGGCTCTACCTCACGCGCTCCGCGATGCGCAGCGCCTGGGGCCAGCCGTCGTACAACCCGCCCTCCCGCTTCCTTGAGGAGATCCCGCCCGCCCATGTCGAGTGGAAGCGGACGGGGGCGACGGCACCGGCGTCCTCGGGTCCGGCCTCCGGGATCGCGGCCTCGCTGTCCTCGACCCGCTCGCGTTCCTCGGCGTCGGGTGCGTCCGGCTTCGCCACGCGGCGCACGGCGGAGAAGCCGGTGGTGGCGCTGGCCGTCGGGGACCGTGTCACCCACGACCAGTTCGGGCTCGGCACGGTCGTCGCCGTGAAGGGCACGGGCGCGAACGCGGAGGCGACGATCGACTTCGGCGACACCAAGCCGAAGCGGCTGCTGCTGCGGTACGCGCCGGTGGAGAAGCTGTAGGGATCCGGGGGCGGAAGCCCCCAGTTCCTACGTGGGATCGAGGCCGTGGCTCCTCAGCCACGGCAGCGGGTCTATGGCCGCCCCGCCCGCGGGCCGCACCTCGAAGTGCAGGTGAGGGCCCGTGGAGTTGCCGGAGTTGCCGGAGTAGGCGATCGGCTGGCCGGCCTTCACGGCCGTACCGGTAGCGACGCGGTAGCTGGAGAGGTGGCAGTACCAGGTCTCCGTGCCGTCCTTCGCCGTCACGATCAGCATGTTCCCGTAGGCGCTGTTCCACTTCGTGGAGACGACGCCGTCGGTGGCGGCCATCACCGTGGTGCCGTAGGACACGGGGAAGTCGATGCCCGTGTGCACCGACATCCAGTTCACGCCCGCCTGGCCGAAGTAGGCGCTGAGCCCCCTCTGCGTGACCGGCAGGACGAACTTCGGGCGCAGCCGCTCCTTGAGCGCGGCCTGAGCGGCGGCCTTCTTCTTCTCCAGCTCCTGCTGGTTCTTGAGGTCGATCCGCTCCTGCGTCCGGCTCGCCCGGTCGGCGAAGTCGTCGGCGCCGGCGGACAGGGTCCTGAGCTGGCTGTCCAGCTTGCTGTTGGCGACCGACGGCTTGACCGCGTGCGCGTCCGAGGCGGAGGCCGTGGTGTCCTTGCCACCGCCGTCGGTCAGGGCGCCGACCGAGGCGGCGGCGATCCCGGCGACCCCCATCACACAGACCGAGGGCACGGCGACGGTCAGCAGCGCGGAGCGCTTGGCGGGTGTGCGCCGGCGGGAGCGCGCGGCGCTGCGCGAGCCGGTGCGGGGCGTGGACGCCGGGGTGATCTCTTCCTGGTCGTCCAGCAGACCGGTCACGACGGGCAGTTCACCCGTGCCGCCCGGATCGTCGTCCGCGGAACGCTGTCCGCTGAAGGCGGTGTCCTCGTACGGCGCGTCGTGCTGATACGGCACCTGCCCGAAGGCCGCGGCCGACTCCGGGTCGCCGACCTGCTCGAAGAGGGCGGTGGCCTGCTGGACGAACGGTTCGCCGGACTGCTCCGGCTCCGCCGTCGCGCCCTGGCCGGCGGAGTTCCACTGGGTGGCGTCGTACGCGCCCGTCTCGAAGGTCTGGGTGCCCCACTCCCACTGCTGGGTCGGGTCGGCGCCGCCGGACTGGTCGGGCTGCAGCCAGGCGCTCGCATCCCAGTGGCCGCTCACGTCGTTGCCGGTCGCCTGGGCGGGGACCGTCCAGGCGGTGGTGTCGTAGGCACCGGAGTCGTAGGAGGCGTGGTACTGGGCCGCGTAGGGGTCGTAGCCCAGGGTCTGGCCGGTCTGCCACTGCCCGGTCTCGTACGCGCTGCTGGTCTGCTGGCCGGGCAGGCCGCCGAAGAGCGGGTCGGTGGGGAAGGAGCCGGTGCCGTCCGGAAAACCGCTGGCGCCGTAGCCGCCGTACGTGGTGAGGTCGCCGTAGGGGGCTTCGTGCGTTGCGTACGCCGCATAGTGCGCGGCGGAGGCGTCGGAAGCCGAGGCCGGGGTGGTCATGGTCCCCGACGGGTGACGGTCGTTCACCAACTTCTCTTTCGCCTCGACAACAGGGGCTGCCAGAGCAGTGCGGCGACTGTACCCGCCGGTACCTGGGCGCGACAATCTTCCGCTGGTTTCGCGTTGGCGGTAAACGGGCATTCGGCGGTGTTTCGGGGGGTGCCGGACACGAGTTTGGCCGAGGGTTCGATTGGTGTTCGATGTGCGGTGACTGTTGGTCACCCAGGTGTCGCCGTCACGCCACCGTCAGGCCGTCGGCGACCCGGTCCCCCGGGTGCGGGGTGTCGAGCGCGGTGCGTATTCCGGCCGCGACGGCCGGGTGCACGGGCAGGGCGAGATGCCCGATGCCGGTCACCCGCACGTTCTGCGCGTCGAGGTCGGGGTGCTCGAGACGGGCCGTCTCCAGCGGGACCATCACGGAGTCCAGGTCGCTCCAGAAGCAGACGAACCGCGTACGGCAGCCGGGCGCGGGCCGCGCCAGCTCCTCGATGACCCCCGAGCCGGGCCGCATCTGGCGCACGATCGGATGGGCGTTGGCCAGGGGTGCGGCGCTGGTCCCCGAGTGCGGCGTACCCAGCGTGACCAGGGTGCGCACCCGCAGGTCGCCGCCGAGGCACTGCGCGTAGTAGCGGGCGATCAGCCCGCCGAGGCTGTGCCCGACGATGTCGACCCGGCCGCTGCCGGTGCGCTCGCAGATCTCCTCGACGTGCCGGCCGAGCAACTCGGCGGCCGCACGGATGTCACAGGTCAGCGGGGAGTAGTTGAGCGATATGACGCGCTGCCTGCCGTGCTGGGCGAGGTTGCGGCGCAGCAGCACGAACACCGAACGGTTGTCGATGAAACCGTGCAGCAGCACCACCGGCGGGCCGGACCGGACCGGAAGCTGGGCGGTGCCGTCCTGGGCGGGCAGGGCGGGGGAGCGGCGTTCCTGGGTGAGGCCGGTCGGATACAGCAGGAGGTGGCCGGTCAGGATCGCGGCCTCCAGTGCGGTCGCTTTCAGCAACGCCACCGAGAGTCCGGCCAGCCTGCCGGGCCACAGGCGGCGGCAGAGCGGGAGGAAGAGCGGCAGTACCCCGGTGACCTTCATGGCCGACCTCCTGTCGGCACGCCGGAGGACGGCTCGATCCCCCGTGTGCCCTGATGTCCCACCATGTGATTTCCCCCTCGCTGCGCGCCGTAAAACTGCCGGTTGCGGGATGCTGGAGATAACGTTCGTTCACTTCGCGACGGGTGGCGGAACGCGCCAAAAGTGCGGTACTTGTCGTTACGGACGGAAGCGATCGCTTCCGGGGTCGTTTGATGGAGGCAGTGATGGGTGTGGCAGCCGGTCCGATCCGCGTGGTGGTGGCCAAGCCGGGGCTCGACGGCCACGATCGCGGGGCCAAGGTCATCGCGCGTGCCCTGCGCGACGCCGGTATGGAGGTCATCTACACCGGCCTTCACCAGACGCCGGAACAAATCGTGGACACCGCCATCCAGGAGGACGCCGACGCGATCGGTCTGTCCATCCTCTCCGGCGCGCACAACACGCTGTTCGGTGCAGTGATCGACCTGCTCAAGGAGCGCGACGCCGCGGACATCCTCGTCTTCGGCGGCGGGATCATCCCGGACGAGGACATCCCGCCGCTGAAGGAGAAGGGCGTTGCGGAGATCTTCACGCCGGGTGCGACGACCGCGTCGATCGTGCAGTGGGTGCGGGAGAACGTCCGTCAGCCGGCCGCCTCCGGCGGTTGAGCCGACGCTGCGACCAGGGGCGGCGGCTCGCCGGGTGCGAGTTCCGCCGCCATCTCCGCCCGCAGCCGCAACGTGGTCACCAGTCGCTGGAACGCCTCCGCCCAATACCCTCCGGCCCCCGGCGCCGCGTCCTCCCGTTCGTCGGGTACCGCCAGCAGCCCCTCCAGCCGGGTGGCCTCCGCCGGGTCCAGGCAGCGTTCCGTCAGGCCCATCACCCCGCTGAAGCTCCACGGGTAACTGCCCGCGTCCCGCGCGATGTTCAGCGCGTCCACCACCGCCCGGCCCAACGGCGGGGCCCAGGGCACCGCGCACACCCCGAGCAGCTGGAACGCCTCCGACAGTCCGTGGGTCGCGATGAACCCGGCCACCCACGCGGCCCGCTGCGCCGGCTCCAGGGCGGCCAGCAGCTTCGCACGCTCGGCCAGTGACACCGCGCCCGGCCCGCCGGCCTCCGGCGCCGACGGCGAACCGAGCAGCGCCTGCGACCACTCGGCGTCCCGCTGCCGCACCGCGGCCCTGCACCAGGCCGCGTGCAGTTCGCCCTGCCAGCCGTCCGCCACCGGCAGCGCCACGATCTCCTGCGCCGTCCGGCCGCCGAGCCGCTCCCGCCAGACGCCGAGCGGTGCGGCCTCCACCAACTGCCCCAGCCACCATGAGCGTTCCCCTTTGCCTGTGGGAGGTGCGGCCGGCACACCGTCACGCTCCATGCCGGAGTCACACTCGAGCGGCGCCTCCACCACGATCGCCGGCGCGTTCCCCGTGCGGTCGAGGGCCACACACGCCAGGGCCCGTACGGCCATGCGCGCGGCGAGCGCCGAAGCGGGCAGTGCCGACAGCAGCTCCGCCGCCGTCGCCCGCACATTGCGGCTGCGATCGGCCAACGCCCGCTCCAGGAACGGCTCGTCCGCGGCGGACAGGCCCGTGCGCAGCGAGTCGAGGAACATCAGCCGGTCCTCCGCCCGCTCCGCCGGCCAGGTCGAGGCCAGCAGCTCACGCGCGAACCCGGGCGTAGCGGCGCGCAGCGCGCCCAGTAGTGCCACCCGCTCGGCGAACAGGCCCTCCTCCCACAGCCGCCGCACCTCCTTGTCGTCCCCGGGGTCGGGCAGGGCGGTGCCGCCGCCGGGGGCCGCGCGCAGGGCGAAGCGCCAGTCCGCGTTCAGCCGGGCCAGCCACAGCGCCCGCGGGCCCGCGAACGCCAGCGCCGCCGGGCGCAGGTCCGTACGGCCCCGGGCCGCGTCCAGCAGGGCGGGCAGTGCCTGTGCGGGGGCCGCGTACCCGTGTGCGTTGGCCGTCGCGAGCCACTGGGGGAGCAGCTCCGTGAGGTCGGGGGAGCTGCCCCGGCGGCCACCGGCCCCGCCGCCGGAACGGTCGGCCAGCAGCGTGGCGAGCCTGCGGGCCGCCGCTGCGGGCAGGGCCGGGCGCGGATCCTCGGGTGCCGGTTCCGGCCGGCTGGCTGCCCGGGCCGGGCGCAGCCCGGCCCGCCGCCGTACGGTCGCCACGGCGGCCTCGTCGAGCAGCGCCAGGGGGGCTTCCCGGCCGGATTCGGCGTGCGCCGGCGTGCGCCGGTCGGTACCGAGGAGAGCGGTGGTGACCAGGTCTTCCCAGGAGCTTGCGGCAGCCGCGGCGGCGTCGTCGGCCGAGGTGGTCCCGTTCATCGCCTTCCCTTCCCCTGCGTGTGTCCGAGGGCGACTGTGTGTCTGAGGCGGACTGTGTGTCTGACAGTGCTTGTGTGTCTGACGGCGACTGTGTGTGGAACGGCCTGCTGGGGACCGTGTGTCCGGGCGGTGCCGGTTCCCGCGCGGGCCTGCGAGGCGGCGGCGCTTGCCGTGCCCGACCGCCGGTGCCTTCCCGGCGGACCGGTCAGCACAGCGGCACCGCCTCACCCGTGCCCTCCGGCCAGGCCGTGAGCGGGAGGAAGCCACGGTGGCCGCACTCGCCGAAGACCGTGACCGGGCCGCCACCGGACAGGGCGACCAGCCGCCACAGGCCGGGGCGGGAGCGGGCGGCCCCGGCCAGCGGCAGGGCGGAGTCCGCGTCGGCGTCGGCCAGCTGCCACAGGTCGCCGTCCGGGACCGGCACCACCCGGTCCAGCGTCACCGGAACCGACTCCAGCCAGGGGTCGTCCCGCAGCGCGTCGCCGTACCGGGCCGCCGCCTCGGCCGTGGTCGTGCCCGGCGGGCGGAACGCGGCCGGTGCGGGCGCGGCGTACCGCTCGCCCAGGGCGGACCGGGGCTGACCGGCGCCCGGATAGGCGGACAGCTCCGCGTCCAGGGCCAGGCCGACCGGCAGCGACAGCTCCGGGGCCCGGCCGGCCGCGCCGTAGGACAGCAGCAGCCGGGTATGTCCCGAGGAGGCGCCGTGCAGCCAGATCCGGCGGGTCGTCAGCTTCGGGTCCACCGTGTCGTACTGGGCGAGGACCAGCCAGCGGTCACGGACCGGCGCGCCCCCGGCCGTGGCGGGCAGGCCCAGCCGGGAGCGGACCGTGGCCGCGAGGGCCTCCGGCAGCCGGTCGCGGCGCAGCCAGCCCTGGTCGAGCAGGTGCAGCAGCGCGCACTCCTCCAGCAGCCGGGCCGGCCAGCCCGCGCCCGACCCCGGTATCGCCCCCAACTCCCGCACCCGCGCCGCCAGTCCGGGTGCCTGCGCGTCCACCATGCGGGCCGCCGTCTCGTCCCACAGCCCGTACCCCGCCTGCTCGGCCGCGACCAGACCGCCGCGCAACAGGTCCGCGAGGCGCTGCTCCAGCTCCGTCGCACCCGCGGTGACCCGCTCGGCCCGGCGCTCGGCCCGCCGCCGCGCCGCCTCGGGATCGACGGACCCGGTCCGGGCACCGCCCTCCCCCCGGGCCTGCGTGTTCTCGGCGCGTTTGCGCCGGCCCGCGAGCCACTGCTCGGCCCAGTCCGGCGGCTCGGCGGAATCCGGCACCGAGCCGTCGCCGCCCGTCCACAGCAGGAGCAGCCCGAGCGCGTGCTTGCACGGGAACTTACGGCTCGGGCAACTGCACTTGTACGCCGGACCCGCCGCGCCGGCGAGATCGACCACCGTCTGGTACGGCCTGCTGCCGCTGCCCCTGCACAGACCCCACACCGTCCCCTCTCCGCTCCCCGCCCCGGACCACGGACCGGCCGTGCCGAGCTTGCCTCCCGCTTTGCGTGACGCGGCGTCAGGCGCCAGTGCCAGCACCTGCTCCGCGGTCCAGCGCACCCCCTGCTCAGTCATGCCCCCGACGGTAGGTCCCGCCACTGACAATCGGTCCGGCGTGGGAGATTGCGCAGGTCAGAGCGATTGTCAGTGGCGTGGTGCACGGTAGGTGCCAGATCCGAACCGGCCGAGCTGGAGGGGACCTCAGCCATGTCTGTCACGTCTGCGTCCGTGCGACCGACCACCGCGGAAACGAGCCACGGCGAGAGCGCCGAGGCGCTGCGACCGCACGCCGAGCACGCCTTCGCCGCCGAACTCGCCGCGCTCGCCGCGCAGGACGACCGCCCGCGCCCGGCCCGCTGGAAGCTGTCGCCGTGGGCGGTGGCGACGTATCTGCTCGGCGGCACCCTGCCGGACGGCACGGTGATCACACCCAAGTACGTGGGCCCGCGCCGGATCGTCGAGGTCGCCGTCACCACGCTCGCCACCGACCGCGCCCTGCTCCTGCTCGGCGTGCCCGGTACCGCCAAGACCTGGGTGTCGGAGCACCTGGCCGCCGCGGTCAGCGGCGACTCCACCCTGCTGGTGCAGGGCACGGCCGGCACCCCGGAAGAGGCGATCCGCTACGGCTGGAACTACGCGCAGCTGCTCGCGCACGGCCCCAGCCGCGACGCCCTCGTGCCCAGCCCCGTCATGCGGGCCATGGCCGAGGGCATGACGGCCCGTGTCGAGGAGCTGACCCGTATCCCGGCCGATGTGCAGGACACGCTGATCACGATCCTGTCCGAGAAGACCCTGCCCGTTCCGGAGCTGGGCCAGGAGGTCCAGGCGGTCCGCGGCTTCAACCTCATCGCCACCGCCAACGACCGGGACAGAGGCGTCAACGACCTCTCCAGCGCGCTGCGCCGCCGCTTCAACACGGTGGTGCTGCCGCTGCCGGAGAGCGCCGACGCGGAGGTCGACATCGTCACCCGCCGGGTCGAGCAGATCGGCCGCTCCCTCGACCTGCCGGCCGCACCCGACGGCATCGAGGAGATCCGCCGGGTGGTGACCGTCTTCCGGGAGCTGCGCGACGGCATCACCGCCGACGGCCGCATCAAGGTCAAGTCGCCCAGCGGCACGCTCTCCACGGCCGAGGCGATCTCCGTGGTCACCAACGGCCTCGCCCTGTCCGCGCACTTCGGCGACGGCGTGCTGCGCCCGGGCGATGTCGCCGCCGGCATCCTCGGAGCCGTGGTCCGCGACCCCGCGGCCGACAAGGTCATCTGGCAGGAGTACCTGGAGACCGTCGTCCGCGAGCGCGAGGGCTGGACGGACTTCTACCGCGCGTGCCGGGAGGTGAGTGTGTGAGCGGCACCCGCCGGCCCCGGGCCCACGACTCCGGGCCGCTCCTGCTGGGCGTGCGGCACCACGGCCCCGGCTCCGCCCGCGCGGTGCGCACCGTCCTGGACGCCGCCCGGCCCGCCGCCGTCCTGATCGAGGGCCCGCCCGAGGCAGACGCGCTGATCCCGCTGGCCGCCGACCCGGACCTGCGGCCTCCCGTCGCCCTGCTCGCCCATGCCGTGGACGAGCCAGGCCGCTCGGCGTTCTGGCCGTTCGCCGACTTCAGCCCCGAATGGGTGGCGATCCGCTGGGCCCTCGAACAGGACGTCCCGGCCCACTTCATCGACCTGCCGGCCGCGCACACGCTCGCCTGGGAGGGGAAGCGGGGGGAGAAGGAGAAGCAGGACGCACCTACCGCGCCCGGATCGCGCGCCGCACCCGGTTCGCGGGCCGAGCCCCGGTCGCGGGCCGAGCCCGGCGCCGCGGAGACCGCCGCGGGCCCTGGGAACGCCGAAGCCAGCGGCGACGGCGGGGGGAACGGCGAGCAGGTCCGTGTCGACCCGCTCGCCGCGCTCGCCGAAGCCGCCGGATACGACGACCCCGAACGCTGGTGGGAGGACGTCGTCGAGCACCGGGGCCCGGGCGAGGGGGACCCCTTCGCCCCGTTCGCCGCACTGGAGGAGGCCATGGGCGCACTCCGGGAGCGGTACGGCGCCGGCGGACACTCCCAGGACCTGGTCCGCGAGGCGCACATGCGGCTCCGGCTGCGTGCGGCGCGCAAGGAGTTCGGGGACGGGCTGGCCGTGGTCTGCGGGGCCTGGCACGTGCCCGCGCTGCGCGCGAAGACCACCGTCGCCGCCGACCGGGCCCTGCTGAAGGGGCTGCCCAAGGTCAGGGCCGACCTGACCTGGGTGCCCTGGACACACCGCAGGCTCTCCCGGTCCAGCGGCTACGGCGCGGGCATCGACTCGCCGGGCTGGTACGGCCATCTGTTCCACGCCCCCGACCGGCCGGTCGAGCGCTGGCTGACCAAGGTGGCCCGGCTGCTGCGTGAGGAGGACCGGGTCGTCTCCTCCGCCCATGTCATCGAGGCCGTCCGGCTCGCCGAGACCCTGGCGGCGCTGCGCGGCCGCCCGTTGCCCGGGCTGGGCGAGACCACCGACGCCGTGCGCGCGGTGATGGGCGACGGCTCGGACGTGCCGCTGGCGCTGGTGCACGACCGGCTGGTCGTCGGGGACGTCCTCGGCGAGGTCCCGGAGTCGGCGCCGGCGGTGCCCCTGCAGCGCGACCTGGCCCGGCAGCAGCGTTCGCTGCGGCTCAAACCGGAGGCGCTCGAGCGGGAACTGGAGCTGGACCTGCGGGGCGACACCGACGCCGGCCGCAGCAGGCTGCTGCACCGGCTGCGGCTGCTCGGCGTCGGCTGGGGCGAGCCCGCGCGCTCACGGGGGAGCACGGGCACCTTCCGGGAGACCTGGCGGCTGCGCTGGGAGCCGGAGCTGTCGGTGCGGGTCGCCGAGGCGGGCGTGTGGGGGACGACCGTACTGGCGGCGGCGCGGGCCAGGGCCGAGGCGGACGCGACGGCCGCGCGCACCCTGGCCGACGTCACCGCGCTGGCCGAACACTGCCTGCTCGCCGGTCTGGCGGACGCCCTGCCCGTGGTCATGCGGGTGCTCGCCGACCGTGCGGCGCTCGACACGGACGTCGGTCATCTCGCCCAGGCCCTGCCCGCCCTGGTCCGCTCCCTGCGCTACGGCGACGTGCGCGGCACCGACACCGGTGCGCTGGCCGGCGTCGCCGCGGGCCTCGCCGAACGCATCTTCGTCGGCCTGCCCCCGGCGTGCGCCGCCCTCGACAGCGACGCCGCGGAGGAGATGCGCGGCCATGTGGACGCCGTGCACTCGGCGGTGGGGTTGCTGGCGGAGACGCTGGCCGGCGCCGGTGCCGGCGGGCAGGCCGGCGCGGGCGCTGAAGCAGGCGCAGATCAGCGTGCCGGCACCGGCGGGGGTGCCTCCCCCGCGCTCGGCTTCGCTCACGCGGGGGGACCGCCGTCGCCCACCCGTGCCGTCCCCGGCGCCGGGCGTGGCGGTCTGCGGGACCGGTGGCGGGCCGTGCTGCGGACGTTGTCGTTGCGGGACAGCGTGCCCGGTGTGTTGCGGGGGCGGGCGGTGCGGTTGTTGTTGGACGACGGGGAGGTGCGGCCCGAGGAGGCGGCGCGGCTGATGGGGCTCGCGCTGTCGCCGGGGACGCCGCCCGCGGACGCGGCCGCCTGGATCGAGGGCTTCGTCGGCGGGGGCGGGTTGCTGCTGGTGCATGACGAGCGGTTGCTCGGACTGGTGGACAGCTGGCTGACCGGGGTGCCGGCGGAGGCGTTCACGGACGTCCTGCCGCTGCTGCGGCGCACCTTCGCGGCGTATGAGCCGGGGGTGCGCAGAACGCTCGGCGAACTGCTCCGGCGTGGATCCGCGGACCCGTCGGCCGGCCGGGCGGCGGCCCGCGGGGCCGTGACGCCCGGATTCGCCGCCGAGCCGGACACCGAGCGTGCCGACGCCGTGCTGCCGGTACTGCGGCTGCTGCTCGGCCTGGACGACGCGACCGGGCGCGATGCGGCCGGGCGTGGTTCGAGCGATGACGACCGACTCGCGGGGGTGGGTGTATGACGACCGGGTCAAAAACGGCGGACTTCGACGACGCGGCGCGGGAGAGGCTGCGCCGGTGGCGGCTGGTGCTCGGCGGCGACCAGGCCGACGGCACCGGATGCGCGCTGTCCGGGCGGGACGCGGCGATGGACGGCACGCTCGCCGCGCTGTACGGCAAGGGGGACAAGCCGCAGGCGGGACGCGACCGTTCGGCGGGGCTCGGTGCCTCGGCCCCCTCCGTGGCGCGCTGGCTCGGCGACATCCGCACGTACTTCCCGTCCTCCGTCGTCCAGGTCATGCAGCGCGACGCCATCGACCGGCTGGGCCTCGCCTCCCTGCTCCTGGAGCCGGAGATGCTGGAGGCGGTGGACGCGGACGTGCACCTGGTCGGCACGCTGCTGTCGCTGAACAAGGCGATGCCGGAGACGACGAAGGAGACGGCACGCGCGGTCGTGCGCAAGGTCGTCGAGGACCTGGAGAAGCGGCTCGCGAACCGCACCCGGGCCACGCTCACCGGCGCCCTCGACCGCAGCGCGCGGGTCAGCCGCCCACGCCACCACGACATCGACTGGAACCGCACCATCGCGGCCAATCTCAAGCACTACCTGCCCGAGTACCGCACGGTGGTGCCGGAACGGCTCGTCGGGTACGGGCGGGCCGCGCGGTCGGTGAAGAAGGAGGTCGTGCTCTGCATCGACCAGTCCGGGTCGATGGCCGCGTCCGTGGTCTACGCGTCGGTGTTCGGCGCGGTCCTCGCCTCCATGCGGTCGATCAGCACCCGGCTGGTCGTCTTCGACACGGCGGTGGTCGACCTCACCGACCAGCTGGACGACCCGGTCGACGTCCTGTTCGGCACCCAGCTCGGCGGCGGCACGGACATCAACCGGGCGCTCGCCTACTGCCAGTCGCAGATCACCCGGCCCGCCGAGACCGTGGTCGTGCTCATCAGCGACCTCTACGAGGGGGGCATCCGCGACGAGATGCTCAAGCGGGTGGCGGCGATGAAGGCGTCCGGGGTGCAGTTCGTGGCGCTGCTCGCGCTGTCGGACGAGGGCGCGCCCGCGTACGACCGGGAGCACGCGGCGGCGCTCGCCGCGCTCGGCGCACCGGCCTTCGCCTGCACGCCCGACCTGTTCCCCGAGGTCATGGCCGCAGCGCTCGAAAAACGCCCCCTGCCGATACCGGACACCGCGTGACACCGGGCGGTGAGGGGGAGGGGCCGGCACGACCACCTCGGTCACCCAGACGGCGCAATCCGCGCAATCGATGCAGAAGGCGCAAACGCGCCGACGGCTCGGACGGCACGGACAGCACCCACTGTCACGGGTGCGGCCACGGTGTCGGGCAGCGGGTCGTCGGCACGGGCCGGGACAGCGGGGGCCGCTCGCCTGGCACGGGTTCCGATCGGCACGGCGTGTCACGAAAGGCGGCATCATGTGACAGGTATCACCGCTCGTGTGTGACCCTCGATTTAGGGAGCCCCGTCAAGCGGCGATAACCTGCGAGACGGACATGCCGCGCGCTCGGACACCGTGTGCGCCTCCCTAGTGACAAGCGGACGTCACGTTGCCCTTCGCGGCACGCCCACGCATCCAACGAACCGCGAGATCACTGATAGGGACGGAAGCGCGTGGACCTGTTCGAGTACCAGGCGAGGGACCTCTTCGCCAAGCACGATGTACCGGTGCTGGCCGGTGAAGTCATCGACACGCCTGAGGCGGCGCGCGAGATCACCGAGCGTCTGGGCGGCAAGTCCGTCGTCAAGGCGCAGGTGAAGGTCGGTGGTCGCGGCAAGGCCGGTGGCGTGAAGCTGGCCGCCTCCGCGGACGAGGCCGTCGCCCGCGCGACGGACATCCTCGGCATGGACATCAAGGGCCACACGGTCCACAAGGTCATGATCGCCGAGACCGCTCCGGAGATCCTCGAGGAGTACTACGTCTCCTTCCTCCTCGACCGTGCCAACCGCACCTTCCTCTCCATCGCCTCCGTCGAGGGCGGCATGGAGATCGAGGAGGTGGCGGCCACCCGTCCGGAGGCCGTCGCCAAGACGCCGATCGACCCGATCGACGGTGTGGACGAGGCCAAGGCCCGCGAGATCGTCGCCGCCGCCAAGTTCCCGGCCGAGGTCGCGGACAAGGTCGCGAACGTCCTCGTCAAGCTGTGGGACACCTTCATCAAGGAGGACGCCCTCCTGGTCGAGGTGAACCCGCTGGCCAAGGTCGCCTCCGGTGACGTCATCGCCCTCGACGGCAAGGTGTCGCTCGACGACAACGCCGAGTTCCGTCACCCCGACTTCGAGGAGCTCCACGACAAGGCCGCGGCCAACCCGCTCGAGGCCGCCGCCAAGGAGAAGAACCTCAACTACGTCAAGCTCGACGGCGAGGTCGGCATCATCGGCAACGGCGCCGGTCTCGTCATGAGCACCCTGGACGTCGTCGCGTACGCCGGTGAGAAGCACGGTGGCGTCAAGCCCGCCAACTTCCTGGACATCGGCGGTGGCGCCTCCGCCCAGGTCATGGCGAACGGCCTGGAGATCATCCTGGGCGACCCGGACGTCAAGTCCGTCTTCGTGAACGTCTTCGGTGGCATCACCGCCTGCGACGAGGTCGCCAACGGCATCGTGCAGGCCCTGAAGCTCCTGGAGGACCGCGGCGAGAACGTCTCGAAGCCGCTCGTCGTCCGCCTCGACGGCAACAACGCCGAGCTGGGCCGACAGATCCTCACCGACGCCAACCACCCGCTGGTGCAGCGCGTCGACACCATGGACGGCGCGGCCGACAAGGCCGCCGAGCTGGCCGCCGCCAAGTAAGCACGAGGACGAGGACACCGACACACCATGGCTATCTGGCTCAACAAGGACAGCAAGGTCATCGTCCAGGGCATGACCGGCGCCACCGGCATGAAGCACACCAAGCTCATGCTCGGTGACGGCACGAACGTCGTGGGCGGCGTGAACCCGCGCAAGGCGGGTGCCACCGTGGACTTCGACGGCACCGAGGTACCGGTCTTCGGTACCGTCAAGGAGGCCATCGAGAAGACCGGCGCCAACGTCTCCGTCATCTTCGTGCCGGAGAAGTTCACCAAGGACGCGGTCGTCGAGGCCATCGACGCCGAGATCCCGCTGGCCGTCGTGATCACCGAGGGCATCGCCGTGCACGACACGGCGTCCTTCTGGGCGTACGCCGGCAAGAAGGGCAACAAGACCCGCATCATCGGCCCGAACTGCCCCGGCATCATCACCCCGGGCCAGTCGAACGTCGGCATCATCCCGGGCGACATCACCAAGCCGGGCCGCATCGGTCTGGTGTCGAAGTCCGGCACGCTGACGTACCAGATGATGTACGAGCTGCGGGACATCGGCTTCTCGACGGCCGTCGGCATCGGTGGCGACCCGATCATCGGCTCCACCCACATCGACGCCCTGGCCGCGTTCCAGGACGACCCGGAGACCGAGCTCATCGTGATGATCGGTGAGATCGGCGGTGACGCGGAGGAGCGTGCCGCCGCGTTCATCAAGGAGAACGTGACCAAGCCGGTCGTCGGTTACGTCGCGGGCTTCACCGCGCCCGAGGGCAAGACCATGGGTCACGCCGGCGCCATCGTCTCCGGCTCCTCCGGCACCGCGCAGGCCAAGAAGGAGGCCCTGGAGGCCGCCGGCGTCAAGGTCGGCAAGACGCCGACCGAGACGGCGAAGCTGGCCCGGGAGATCCTGGCCGGCTGAGCTTCTCAGCTGAGCGTCGGTGGGCCCGTTCCCTGGCTGGGGCGGGCCCACCGCCGTTTCGCCCACCGGCACCGGCACCGGCACCCCGCCGTGTCGCCCAGCGGTACCGGCACCCGGCACCGTTCACCCGGGTCCCCGTGCCCGTCTCACCCCGGCTCCGGCGCCAATCGCTCCGGCCCCCGCGCGGCAGCCCGCAGCTTTGCGCGCAGTGCCTGTTCCTCCCGTGACAGCGGGCCCATGACCCCCACCGCCGGCACTCCCTGTACGGCCTGCGCCGGAGCGACCGGGGCCTCGTAGTGGGTCGGAGCCGTCCGCAGGGTGAGTGTCGTCGCGCCGACGATCGTCACGGTGAACGCGATCGCCGCCCGGGTCCAGAACACGTTCCGCCGCTCGCAGCCGGTGCGGATCACCGTCGGCCTGCCCGCGCCCAGCCGCTCCTTCGAGGCCAGTTCGAGCAGCCGGCGGTGCAGCTGCGCGGGGTCGGCCAGGTCCGGCAGCCTGGCGGCCACCGCCTCCCGCGCGTGGGTCAGCCGGTTCGCGGCCGCCGGTGTGCTGGCCTCCGTCTCCGCCGCCGTCTCCGGAAGGTCGAGGCCCACCCCGTCGTAGAGGACGAGCGTGCGCCGGTACGACGGCGGAAGCGTCAGCAGGGCGTTCAGCAGCGCACGGTCGGCCGGGTCGGCGGGCGGCGGCTCCGGGTGCCGGTAGCGGGGCCGGAGACGGTGCCAGGGCGAGAGCGCGCAGTCGTACGCCACCGCCCGCACCCAGCCGCCCGGATCCCGGTCCAGGGCCAGCTCGGGCCAGCGCTGCCAGGCCAGCTGGAAGGCCCGCTCCACGGATTCGCGGGCCAGTTCCCGGCGCCCGGTGAGCAGGTACGTCTGGCGTACGAGGGCCGGGGCGCAGAACGCGTACAGCGCGTCGAAGGCCTGAGCGGGCGTCAGGGGCTCGGGGGTGACCGGTGTCGTGCGTGCGGCAGGGGGAGGCGCGGGGACGGCGGTGGGGGGAGGGGCGGGGGCTGCGGCGGTCGTGGGTGGCTTCTCCGGGACCGCCTCGGCCGTTGCCGTCTCCTCAGCCGCCGCCGGTGCGGCGAGTGCCCGCAGCAGTCTGGCGTAGGCCTCGCCCTCGCGTCCGTGCGGAACGCGACGGCCTGACTCCCACCCGCGGATCGTCGAGCGGCTGACGCCGACCCGCGCGGCGACCTGAGCCTTCGTCAGCGCCCGTGACGTGCGCAGCCGTCGGCGTTCCGGCGGCGGCGGCAGCGGGTCGTCGGTGTTCTGAGTCGTCGTCACCATGCGCCCTTCCGTGCGAAAAAGAACATAAACATATATTGGGCGACACATCGGAAGTTCGCCTGTTGCGCGGGGAAAGCGGGTGGCATTGGGAGCATGGCGTGGTGACTCTGCTGACCGCTCGCCGACCGTCCCTGTCGCCCTTGCTGACCCGGATGCGGGACCGTGAGCCCGGGCTGGCCGCGAGCCTCCTGGCCGGCGCGGTCGCGGCCGGCCTCGGATTCGCCTCGTTCGCCGCACTGCTGATGGTGCTGTGGGTCAGTTCGCCGTATCCCGACAGCGGTCCGGGCGGTGCGCTGCACGTCGCCGCGGCGCTGTGGCTGCTGGCGCACGGCGTCGAACTGGTCCGCACCGACACCCTCTCGGGTGCGCCCATGCCGGTGGGCGTGACCCCGTTGTTGCTGCTGGCGCTGCCCGTGTGGCGGGTGTACCGGGCGGCCCGGGACGCGGTGGACGCGCCCGACGACGCCGACGGCCCGCCGCCCGTACCGGCGCGCACGGTGTGGACCGGGGTCGTCCTCGGCTATCTGGGGGTCGGCGGCGCGATCGCGCTGTACTGCTCGGGCGGCGAACTGCGGCCCGCCTGGCCCTGGGTGACGATGTGTCTGCCATTGGTCGCGGCGGGTTCGGCGGCGGCCGGGGTGTGGTCGGCGTACGGCTGTCCCCGCGAACCGGTGCTGAACATCCTGACGGTGTTGCCGGGGCCCGTGCGGCGGGTGGTGTTCGGCGCGGACGAGCGCGCCCGCGTGGGCACGGCCGTACGGGCCGCCGGTGCCACTACGGCGGTGCTCTTCGGTGGCGGGGCACTGGTGCTCGGGATGTCGTTGGTGTGGCACGGCGGGGCGGCGCAGGCGTCCTTCCTCCAGCTGACCGAGGGCTGGACGGGGCGGTTCGCGGTGCTGGTGCTCGGTATCGCGTTGATCCCCAACGCGGCGGTGTGGGCCGCGTCCTACGCCCTCGGTCCCGGTTTCCTCCTCGGTACCGGACACGGGGTGAATCCGTTCGCCTCCGATCCGGCGCCGCTGCTGCCGCCCTTCCCGCTGCTGGCGGCGGTCCCGGACGCGGGTGCCGGGTCGCTGCCGAACTGGCTGGCGGGGCTGGTGCCGGTGGCGGCCGGGGTGACGGCGGGGTGGTTCGTGGCGCGCGGGGCCATGGAGCGGCCGGAGCCGGGCGCGGGGGCCGTGGCTCGGTGGTCGACCGCCCGCACCGCCGGGGTGATGCTGCTGACCGCGACGGTGTGCGCGGCGGCCTTCGCCCTGCTCGCCGAGCTGGCGGGCGGTCCGCTGGGCGTGGCCGCGCTGGCCCGCTTCGGACCGGTGTGGTGGCAGAGCGGGGGAGCGGTGGGGGCCTGGACGGTGGTGTTCGGGATGCCGGTGGCGCTGGTCGCGCGGGGATGGCGGGTGTGGCGCGGGCGCACACGGGGCGGGGAGATCCCGGCGCAGGGCGCGCCCGCGGGGCGGGACGGCACGGTGCCCACGGCGGACTCCGGGACGGGGGGCGGCGGAACCGGAAACGAGCGGGGGGAGGCGAAGGAGCCGACGCGGGCCGAGGACCCCGCCGAGGCAGAGGCCGAGGGACAGGGGGAGGGGCAGGGGCAGGGCAAGGACGAGGGAGGGAGCCGGGAGGAGACCGCGAAAGCCGGGGGAAAGGACGCGGCCGGGGGCAAGGAGCCGGGCACGGGCAGGATCCTTGCCCGGCCGCCGGCCGTGCCCGGCACGGCCGGTGCGGCGGAGGAGGACGCGTACGACATCCTCCCGGCCGACGACCCGTTCGCCCCGGACTGGCCCGACGACCTCACGCGCGCCTCGCGCTGGACGGCCGTGCGAGAGCCCGCGGCCCCGCGCGACACCGCGGACACCCCGACCGCACAGCCGAGTTCCTCGCCGACCCCGCCCGCCTGGCCCCTTCCCCCGGAACCACCGGCCACGACGCACACACCCCCGCCCCAGCCACACCCCCACCCGGCCACCGCCGAACACACCCCGGACCCCGCCGAGCCGGCCACGGGCGCTGCCGACTCCTCGCCGGAGACGGGCTGACCTCACGGCCCTCGACCGTTCACCCTTGAACGCGCCCGGGTTCCGCCGAGCCGGCCACGGGGGCCCGCCGGCTCCTTGCCGGAAACCCGCTGACCCCACGGCCCCGCCCGGCCACCGCCGAACACACCCCGGACCCCGCCGAGCCGGCCACGGGCGCTGCCGACTCCTCGCCGGAGACGGGCTGACCTCACGGCCCTCGACCGTTCACCCTTGAACGTGCCCGGGTTCCGCCGAGCCGGCCACGGGGGCCCGCCGGCTCCTTGCCGGAAACCCGCTGACCCCACGGCCCCGACCGTTCACCGTTGAACGCCCCGGGCTCCGCCGAGCCCTCGCCGGAGACACCGAAGTCTTCGTCCGCACCCGGTCACCGAGCCCCGCCGGGCCGTCCGTCAGTGCCCGGCGTCAGTCGTTGCCAGCCCCCAGGACCCCCCGCAGCTCCTTCGGCAGCAGGGTGTCGCAGGACTGTTTGGCCTCGTGGGTGAGGGCGTCGCCGACGCAGGTGTAGTAGTCGCGGTAGACCAGCTGGACCGTGAACGTCGAGGCGACCAGGACCAGGGCCAGGGAGGCCGTGACCAGGCCGCCGACGGCCGCCGTCGTCTGGGGGCGGCCGGGGGCGGCGGGCGCCGGTGCCGGGGAGTCGGGGTGGGGACCGCGCGGCTTGGCGCGCAGCGCGCTGATGCCCCAGTGGAGAGCCAGGGCGCCCAGCAGCAGGGCCACGTACGGCCAGCTGAACAGGGCGAAGAAGACGGCCCACATACCGGACAGCAGGGCGTAGCGCGCGCGGCGCTGGGCGGGGTCGGTCGGGTCCCAGCGCATGCCGGAGCCGGCCGGTCCGCCGGGACCCTGGGGGCCGCCGCCGGGCCGCTCGCCGAAACCTCCGGGGGAGCGTCCGGGCTGGCGGTCGCTCCACTGACTGCCCCACGGGGAGCCGCCGGGACCGGCACCCTGGTGACCCTCGGGATGGCGGGGCTGCCAGGGCTGGTCCGGGGTGCCCTCGGGCGGCGGCGCGAACGGGTTGTCGTCCTGCTGCCCGCCGTTTCGCCCGTCACCGTCGCGGCCGTCCTGACCGCCCCGACCGTCCTGCGGGGCCTCGGGCGGCGAGACCGGCCGCTCCCGCAGCAGCACGGCGCCACGCTCGCCCCCCTGGGCCGGGCGCGGAGGGAACGTGAGGAGTCGCAGGCTGCGATCGGGCATCAAAAGAGCGTCTTCCCCTGGGTGAATACGGCTGTCCCACATGAGCTTCCACCCCGACAACGCACCGCACGACGACCGCGTTCCCGAGGCTTCCCCTTTGTGATTCCTCGCGAACGCTACCTTCCGGCCACTCCCCCGTCCCGTGGGGGCCTTCCCGAGTGCCGGTATCGTTGCTGACGGTCGGCCGCTTCGTAGACTTCCCCGTATCGCGGGGTGCGAAGCATTCGTACGAACGTACAACCGCACGTGCGACCACCGACCGGACATCGCCCACCCCGAGAAAGGGCCCCATCGTGGCCGCCACCCCCGCTGGCCCCGCGGTCAAGCGCCTCGTCGTGCTGGTCTCCGGGTCCGGCACCAATCTGCAGGCGCTCCTGGACGAGATCGAGCGCACCGGAGCCGAGCGGTACGGCGCCCGGATCGTCGCCGTAGGGGCCGACCGTGCCGGCATCGAGGGACTCGCCCGCGCCGAGCGGGCGGGGCTGCCGACCTTCGTGTGCAGGGTCAAGGACCACGCGAGCCGCGAGGAGTGGGACGCCGCCCTCGCCGAGGCCGTGGCCGCGTACGAGCCGGACCTCGTGGTCTCCGCCGGGTTCATGAAGATCGTGGGGAAGGAGTTCCTCGCGCGCTTCGGCGGGCGGTTCGTCAACACCCACCCGGCCCTGCTGCCGAGTTTTCCGGGGGCCCACGGCGTCCGTGACGCGCTCGCGTACGGCGCCAAGGTCACCGGCTGCACCGTCCACTTCGTCGACGACGGCGTCGACACCGGCCCGATCATCGCCCAGGGCGTGGTCGAGGTCCGGGACCAGGACGACGAGAGCGCGCTGCACGAGCGCATCAAGGAAGTCGAGCGAAGGCTGCTCGTCGAAGTCGTGGGGCGGATCGCCCGCAACGGCTATCGCATTGAGGGACGAAAGGTAGTTATCCAGTGACCGCCACCGCCGAGAGCACGAAGCGGCCCATGCGCCGGGCGCTCGTCAGCGTCTACGACAAGACCGGCCTGGAAGACCTCGCGCGCGGCCTGCACGAGGCCGGTGTGGAACTGGTCTCCACCGGGTCCACGGCCGGCCGCATCGCCGCCGCCGGCGTCCCCGTCACCAAGGTCGAGGAGCTGACCGGCTTCCCCGAGTGCCTGGACGGCCGGGTCAAGACCCTGCACCCGAAGGTCCACGCGGGCATCCTCGCCGACCTGCGGCTGGACAGCCACCGTGAGCAGCTCGCCGAGCTCGGCGTGGAGCCGTTCGACCTCGTCGTCGTCAACCTCTACCCCTTCCGCGAGACGGTCGCCTCCGGCGCCTCGGACGACGAGTGCGTGGAGCAGATCGACATCGGCGGGCCGTCCATGGTCCGTGCCGCGGCCAAGAACCACCCGTCGGTCGCCGTGGTCACCAGCCCGCAGCGGTACGCCGACGTCCTCGCGGCCGTCAAGGACGGCGGTTTCGACCTCGCCGCCCGCAAGAGGCTGGCCGCCGAGGCGTTCCAGCACACCGCCGCCTACGACGTCGCTGTCGCCTCGTGGTTCGCCTCCTCCTACGCGCCGGCCGACGACGCGCAGTTCCCCGACTTCCTGGGCGCCACCTTCGCGCGCAAGAACACCCTGCGCTACGGCGAGAACCCGCACCAGCCGGCCGCCCTGTACGTCGACGGCAGCGGCGGGCTCGCGGACGCCGAGCAGTTGCACGGCAAGGAGATGTCGTACAACAACTACACGGACACGGACGCCGCCCGCCGTGCCGCGTACGACCACGACGAGCCCTGCGTCGCGATCATCAAGCACGCCAACCCCTGTGGTATCGCGGTCGGTTCGGACGTCGCGGAGGCGCACCGCAAGGCGCACGCCTGCGACCCGGTCTCCGCGTACGGCGGTGTGATCGCCGTCAACCGGCCGGTCAGCAAGGAGATGGCCGAGCAGGTCGCGGAGATCTTCACCGAGGTCATCGTCGCCCCGGACTACGAGGAGGGGGCTCTGGAGGCCCTCGCCAAGAAGAAGAACATCCGGGTCCTGAAGGCCCCGGGCGCTCCCTGCAACCGGGTCGAGGCCAAGCAGGTCGACGGCGGTGTCCTGCTCCAGGTCACCGACCGGCTCCAGGCCGACGGCGACGACCCCGCGGGCTGGACGCTGGCCAGCGGTGAGGCGCTCGGCGACGAGGAGCTCAAGGAGCTGGCGTTCGCCTGGAAGGCCTGCCGCGCCGTCAAGTCCAACGCCATCCTCCTCGCCAAGGACGGCGCCTCGGTCGGCGTCGGCATGGGCCAGGTCAACCGCGTCGACTCCTGCAAGCTGGCCGTCGAGCGGGCCGGCGAGGAGCGGGCCCGGGGTTCCTACGCGGCCTCCGACGCCTTCTTCCCCTTCCCGGACGGCCCGCAGATCCTCATCGACGCGGGTGTGCGGGCGATCGTCCAGCCGGGCGGCTCGATCCGTGACGAGCAGGTCGTCGAGGCCGCCAAGGAGGCGGGCGTGACCATGTACTTCACGGGCACGCGCCACTTCTTCCACTGATCACCCGGACAGGCGTCCGACCCGCATGACGGCCTCCGGCCCTCCCCCGAGGGAGCCGGAGGCCGTCGGCCTGTTCGGGTCAGCAGGGACGCAGGGACCAGATCGGGTCCCAGGTGGCGGTGCCGGCCTCGTAGGCCGTCGAGGTCCAGCGGACGCTGCCGTCCTGGTTGTAGAACCTGGCGACCGTGCCCGGCGTCTGGTTGTTGGTGAACGGGCCGTCCCCGGTCCAGTTGTGGACCGCCCAGGTCTGGCACTTGTAGAAGTCGAACTTGGTGCCGTTGACGATCATGCACAGGTGGCCGTAGGCGCAGTCCAGGTCCTTGGCGGCGAGCTTCCCCCGCGGGACCCTGGTGAGGGTCAGGCCGTCGTACCGGACCTTGTCGGCGCCGGTCTTCAGGGGCTTCGGGTGCCCGGCGAGCACCTGGTCGGCCGTGGCCTGGATGCCGGTGACCCGGGTTCCGTCCGGTGCGGCGGCGGTGGCCGCCACCGTGGAGCCGGCGAGCAGGGCGGTGGCCGCGACGAGCAGTGCGGCGGGCTTGGCGATGTTCACGTGTTCCCCCATGTGAACGGATGGTGTCGGTCCCTCCGCCGCGGCGTCCGTGCCGCCGTTGCGGAGCGGTTCCACCGTGCCCGCGGTGCCGGCCGTCCGGTACCTCGGAAGTCTCAGGGTCACTTCTTCCCCGCGGGCGTGTACTCCTTGAGGTAGTGGGCGACACGGGCGCAGTAGTCGCGGTACTTCGGGGGAACTCCGCCCGTGTCGTTCACCTTCTTGTACGACGTCCGGTAGCCGGCCGCGGTGAGCACGCGCTTGTCGCCGGGCAGGCCGTCCTTCAGGTGGGAGTCGATGAAGCACAGGTAGCGGCCCATGGCCGGGATGGACACGGAAGGGGACAGCGGCGGGGTGGGCGTCGCCGACGCGGGGACGCCGTCGTCGCGCATCCACCAGCGCAGCACGCCGGGGGTCCAGCGGGCGATGCCGAACTCCTGCTTGCCGGGGTCGGAGAGGTCCGGGTCGAAGTTGCTCTCGGCCTTCAGCATCGCCGCGATGAGCGCGGGGGTGACGTCGGGCTCGGAGCAGGCATGGGCGGAGTCCACGACGAGCCGGCGGTAGGCGACCGGAACGCCCTGGCCGGTGCGGAGTTCCGAGGCGCCGTAGGAGGCCGGCGCGGCATCGCGGGCGTCGTCGCCCCGGCCGTCCGCGACCCAGGTGCTGATGCCGTAGCCGAGGGCCGCGACGGCGACGGTGGCGGCCGCGGCCGAGGCGACCGCCGCCCGCCGGCGTCTGCGGCGCGGGAACAGGCGGGGCAGGCGCGGTGAGCGGCCCGTGCCGGCCGCCGCATCCACGCGGCGCAGCAGGGCCTCGGTGGTGATGCGTGCGCCATGGGTACGGGCCAGGCAGTCACGGACGATGTCCCGCCAGGCGTCCGGGAGTTCGGGTGACAGGCGCAGTTCGTCGGTGCCGCGCGCGTAGGCGGCGGCCGCGTCGCGGCGGGCCGTCGGGGTGGCGCCGGACAGTGGGAAGGAGTCGGTGAGGACGAGGTGGGCGAGCACACCGAAGGCCCAGACGTCGGCGGACGGGCGGATGCGCCGGCCGCGTTCGCCGATCTCCGCCCACAACAGCTCGGGCGGGGTGTAGTCGGGGGTGGAGAAGGCCGGGGTGTAGGCGTGGGTGCCCTCCAGTTCGGCGGCCATGTTGAAGTCGGCGAGCCGTGCCGAACCGTCCGCCATCAGCAGCACATTGGCCGGTTTCAGATCCCCGTGGACCCAGCCGGCCCGGTGCAGCTGGGCCAGCCCCTCGCAGATCTGGGCGAGCAGGGCGGGCCCGGCGTCCGGGCGGGGCGAGGCGGCGAGCAGGGCGGACAGGGAGCCCTCGGCGCGCTCCAGTACGAGGACGGTGGCGCCGTCGAGGGCGGGGCGGGCCGGGTCGTCCACGACGAGGGTCTCGTACATCCGGATCAGCCGCGGCCGCCTGAGCCGGCGGTACAGGCCGACCTCGCGCTCGATGAGTTCGCGCAGGTGGGCCAGCTGACGCGGGGTGCCGGTACCGGTCGGCAGGAACTTCAGGGCGGCTGTGCGCGGCAGTTCGGACGTGCCGTCCCCGGTGCGCCGGCCCGCGTACACGCTGCCGAAGGCACCCGTCGCGATCGGTTCGCGCACCTCCCAGACGCCGACCCGGTAGCCCCTGGGCACCGGTACGGCGTACGGCTCGGTCACCGGGCCGCCCGGCTGACCGTCCCGGACAGGACGACCAGGTCGTCCTCCCGCACCAGGTCGAAGCGGAGCGCCAGCGAGACCAGGGACTCCTTCTTGCCGTTGAGGCGGGGGCCGGTGTCCGCGGTCTCTGGGCCGGGTTTGAGCCGCAGCTTGACCGCCAGGTAGTCGATGTTCCACTGCACCGAGGTGCGGGAGGCGGCCGGCCAGGTGGGGCTCAGCCGGTCGACGACCTGGTCGACGGTGGGCAGCGGGGCGTGCGGGTCGCCGCGCAGCCGCGGTTCGCACAGGGCGGCCAGGACGGCGAAGTAGCGTTTGGTGCGGTCGACGGAGAAGGCCGGGGCGGTGGTGTCGCCGTCCGGACCGGCACCGTCGCGCAGGTAGTCGTGGCGCGGCGCCCACACCTCGATCGTCAGCAGTTCCCCGGCGGCGGGCAGCACGATCCGCGAGAACTCGAACGGGACGGGCGCGTCGAGCCTGCCGGGGCCGACCTTGATGTGCTCGCCGGCGCCCTCCGGGTTCTCCACGACGTACGTGTGCCGCGCGGACAGGTTGCTCAGTATCCAGAACGCACCCTGGGCGCCGAGTTCGCCGGCCCGGCGGGAGACCCCGTCGTGCGGGATCCTCAGGTCGTTGCCGGGCGCCCGCCCGAAGCTGAGGCGCTCACCGGGGGCGAGCCGGATCTGGGTGCGGTCCTGCCGGTCCTCCGGGGTCGGCGGAGGTACGACGATGATGCTGTACAAGCTGCGGCTCCCCGTGCCTTGCGGCCACCCCGGCCGGGTACGGCTACCCGAGTCAGACTAGGGGGAGACACCAGGGCCGTGCCTCCCCCTGGACGGGTGAGACACGGCCCTCGATGTTGAATTGGCGCGAACTGTTCCGTCGCGCGGGCGGGTTCAGTACCGGGCGCGGTTGAACCAGGCCTTGCCGTTGGCGCCGCCGACGAAGCAGGCGATCAGGATGGCGAGCACCGCGTGGACGAGGCCCACGATGACGAACGGGTACAGGCCGAGGACGCCGGTGATGATGCCGAACACCAGGGTGGTGATGCGGACGCCGTTGCCGCCGGTGTTGAACTTCGCCGCGAGGACGGCCGCGAACACGCCCCAGGCGAGCGCGAACACCGCCATGCCCAGCAGGATGCCGGTTCCGTAGTCGGCGACCCGCTGGAAGGAGGAGTCGTCCTGCACGGCGCTGTCGTTCTTCGCGTGGTTCACGGCCACGGCGTAGAACGCGAACAGCGCCACGCCGACCACCTGCAGGCCGACGATCACCCACAGCATCACGCGCGCGGCGCTGACGTTGCCCGGCATGGCGGTCATCGGGGCGCCGGCGCCGTACTGCTGCTGGACGGGCGGCGCCGCCGGGTAGCCGTAACCGGCACCCTGGGGCTGCTGGCCCTGCGGGTAGCCGTAACCGGGCTGCTGGCCCTGCGGGGCGCCGTAGGGGTTGTTCGGGTCGCCGTAGCTCATGGCGGTGTTTCCTCCGTTGCTCGAGTGCTGGGGACGAGGCGCGGCACTGCACGGAGGAGAGTTTCTACAGATGCGGTCCGTCCCCCCGTCGAGCTGCCCGCTGCACTGTTCTGCTCATCGTTCTTGACCGATTACTGACTTGTCCAGCCGGGACCCCCAGGTGTTGTGCAAGTGCAACATCGTCGATCATCTGCCGACAAGGCGGTACGGGGCCCCGCCCCCCGGATTGGAACCGGGGCCGGGTCATCCGCGAGGATGGGTGCATGACCGCCCAGATTCTCGATGGCAAGGCCACCGCAGCCGCGATCAAGTCCGATCTGACCGCCCGCGTGGCGGCGCTGAAGGAGAGGGGCGTCACGCCCGGCCTCGGCACGATCCTGGTCGGGGACGACCCCGGCAGCCAGAAGTACGTCGCCGGCAAGCACCGCGACTGCGCGCAGGTCGGCATCGCCTCCATCCAGCGCGAGCTGCCGGCCACGGCGACCCAGGAGGAGATCGAGGCGGTCGTACGGGAGCTGAACGAGGACCCGGCCTGCACCGGCTACATCGTCCAGCTGCCGCTGCCCAAGGGCATCGACGAGAACCGCATCCTGGAGCTGATGGACCCGGCCAAGGACGCCGACGGGCTGCACCCGATGAACCTCGGCCGGCTGGTGCTGAACGAGCCCGCGCCGCTGCCCTGCACCCCGAACGGCATCCTCTCCCTGCTGCGGGCCCACGGCGTGGAGATCAAGGGCGCCGAGGTCGTGGTCGTCGGCCGCGGTGTCACCATCGGCCGGCCGATGCCGCTGCTGCTCACCCGGCGCAGCGAGAACGCCACCGTGACCCAGTGCCACACCGGCACCCGCGATCTGTCCGCCCACCTCAAGCGCGCCGACATCATCGTCGCGGCCGCCGGCGCCCCGCACCTGATCCGCGCCGAGGACGTCAAGCCGGGCGCCGCCGTCCTGGACGTCGGTGTCTCCCGCAACGCCGAGGGCAAGATCGTCGGCGATGTCCACCCGGACGTCGTCGAGGTGGCCGGCTGGATCTCCCCGAACCCCGGCGGTGTGGGGCCGATGACCCGGGCGCAGCTGCTGGTCAACGTGGTCGAGGCGGCGGAGCGCAGTGCCGGCTGAGCAGGCGCACGGCGGCGAGCCGACCGTGCGCGACGCGACCAGCGCCCCGGACGCGCAGGGGCGGCTGCGGCGGACCACGCGCCGCTTCCCGCGGATCACCCGGGACACCGCGCGGCCCGAGGGCGGCGGCCGGGCGGCGCCGGGCGACGCCCCGGCCCCGGCGCGGCAGTGGCCCCTGCTCGTGGTGCTCGGCGCGGTCGCGCTCGGTCTGCTGCTGACCGCGCTCGACGTGTTCCGTTTCGGCACCCTGCTGATCGGCGCCGCCCTGCTGGCCGGGGCGGTCATGCGCTGGATACTGCCCGGCGTCGGCATGCTCGCCGTGCGCTCCCGCTTCACGGACATCGTCACGTACGGCGTCCTCGGCCTGGCCATCGTCCTGTTGGCGATGATGGCCCAGCCCAAACCGTGGCTGCAGGTCCCGTTCCTGAAGGACACCCTGCACTTCACCATCAGCCAGTAGAGGCGTGCGCAGGGACGGCGGCGGCTCGTCCCCTCCCCCGAGGAGGGACGAGCCGCCGCCGTCCCTCAGCCTTCCGCCCGTGAACCGCCTGTTCAACGCCTGTCCGTGCGCTGTGGCACGGAAGTGACCGTTCCGCTACGGTGTCCGCGCGCGCCGCCCATGCTCCCGCGCGCCCCCGCTCCGGGAACTGGGATCCTTAGGCAGTGCATCCTTGTGGGTAGCCAGCACGGGGAATGTCGGGGGAGAGCAAGGGGGGAAACGATGCCTCGTTGGAAAGACCTGCCCGAGGATCTGGACCCGCAGATCAAGGAGTTCACCAGCCAGGTGCGGCGGCTCGTGGACCGCAGCGGCATGAGCGTCGCGGCACTCGCCGACCGTACGGGCTACAGCAAGACGTCCTGGGAGCGCTACCTGGGCGGCCGGCTTCTGGCGCCCAAGGGCGCGGTCGTCGCGCTGGCCGAGGTCACCGGCACCAATCCCGTGCACCTGACCACGATGTGGGAGCTGGCCGAACGCGCCTGGAGCCGGGCGGAGATGCGGCACGACCGCACCATGGAGGCGATCCGCATCTCCCAGGCGCGTGCCGCGCTCGGTGAGTTCGGGGCGGCGGAGGCGACCGGCGGCCCGTCCGGCCGCAAGGGCGGGGGTCTCGGCCCGGTCCTGGGCATCGCCGGCCCGGCGGGCGTCTCCCCGACGATCCCCCCGCAGCCGACGGCCCCTGACGCCGACGCCCGGGACGGCGTCGCCCGGGGCGGTGGGGCCCGTGGTCCGGCTGACCGTGACGGTGCGGGGCGTGGGCCGGCTGACCGTGACGGCGTGGGCCGGGGTTCGGCTGACCGTGACGGTGGGGCTCGTGGTCCTGTCGACGGTGACGGTGGGGCCCGTGGTCCGGCTGACCGAGACGGTGTGGGGGGTGGTCCGGTCGACGGTGACGGGACCGGGCGTGGTGGGACATCCGGCGGCAACTCGTGGAATCTCGCCGGGTATCAGGGCCCGTCCCCGGCGAGCGCCCGCCCCGGAACCGGGGGACGCGCCGGTTCCGGGGCCGCCGCCGTGAACGGATCCCGGCCCGCCGCCTCGCCCGGCGGCGCCGACCGGACCCCGGACACGCCGACCCCGTACGGCGGGCAGCAGCCCCACGCACCGGCCCCCCGGCCCGGCGGCGGTGCCCCGGACCCCGGGAACGCGGGACGACAGCGGGTGATCATGTTCGGCGCCGGCCTCGTCGGCGTCCTCGTCGTCATCGCCGCCGTCTTCTTCTTCACCCACCGGGGCGGCGCCCAGCACGGGAACGCCGCCAAGCCGCCGTCCCCCAGCGCCACCCCGAACGCGAGCACGCCGCCCGGCGTCAAGTGCACCGGTTCCGCCTGCAACGGAAAGGACGCCGAGGCCATGGGGTGCAGCGGCGACCTGGTCACCACCGCCCGGACCGTCACCGTCGGCACCACCACCCTGGAGGTCCGCTACAGCAAGGCCTGCGGCACCGCCTGGGGCCGGATCACCGGCGCCGCCCAGGGCGACAAGGTCCAGCTCACCGCCGGGAAGGTCCGGCAGACCGGCGAGACCACCGGCGTCGGCGACACCATCGCGTACACCCCGATGGTCGCCGTGAAGAACGCGGCGGAGGCCAAGGCCTGCGCGACCCTCGCCTCCGGGCGGACGGGGTGCACGAAGTAGGCCGGGCCGCGGGGAGAAGGAGAGTGAAATTCCGGGTCCGGGCGCATGGGCGGGCGGATCCTGGGCACGCGAGGAGTACCCCCACGGGAGTCCGGCATTCGGTACCCCCACCTGGCGGCCGTCCCGTCCTCTCCCCCTCTCCCGGACGTGGCGGCCGCCATCACGTTCGATGTGTCCGACTTGTGGGCTGGGCCACACGGCCCCGGACGTCTCGCATGCCGGATGCGCGATAGCCTGACCGCTGGATCTCTCTTGACGCCAAGAGATCGATCATCCGCCCGGGGCAGGGACGCCCCACCGCCAGCTGTCATACGGAGAACGCCATGACCCGCACTCCCGTGAACGTCACCGTCACCGGCGCGGCCGGCCAGATCGGTTACGCCCTGCTCTTCCGCATCGCCTCCGGCCAGCTGCTCGGCGCGGACGTGCCGGTCAAGCTGCGCCTGCTGGAGATCACCCCGGCTCTCAAGGCCGCCGAGGGCACGGCCATGGAGCTGGACGACTGCGCCTTCCCGCTGCTGCAGGGCATCGACATCACCGACGACCCGAACGTCGCCTTCGACGGCGCCAACGTAGCCCTCCTGGTGGGCGCCCGCCCGCGCACCAAGGGCATGGAGCGCGGCGACCTGCTGGAGGCCAACGGCGGCATCTTCAAGCCGCAGGGCAAGGCCATCAACGACCACGCCGCGGACGACATCAAGGTCCTCGTCGTCGGCAACCCGGCCAACACCAACGCCCTCATCGCCCAGGCCGCCGCGCCGGACGTGCCGGCCGAGCGCTTCACCGCGATGACCCGCCTGGACCACAACCGCGCCCTCACGCAGCTCGCGAAGAAGACGGGTTCGACGGTCGCCGACATCAAGCGGCTGACCATCTGGGGCAACCACTCCGCCACCCAGTACCCGGACATCTTCCACGCCACCGTCGCCGGCAAGAACGCCGCCGAGGCCGTGAACGACGAGAAGTGGCTGGCCGAGGACTTCATCCCGACCGTCGCCAAGCGCGGTGCCGCGATCATCGAGGCCCGCGGTGCCTCGTCGGCCGCCTCCGCCGCCAACGCCGCGATCGACCACGTGTACACGTGGGTCAACGGCACCGCCGAGGGCGACTGGGCCTCCATGGGTATCCCGTCGGACGGTTCCTACGGTGTCCCGGAGGGCCTGATCTCCTCGTTCCCGGTCACCACCAAGGACGGCGCGTACGAGATCGTCCAGGGCCTGGACATCAACGAGTTCTCCCGTGCCCGCATCGACGCCTCCGTCAAGGAGCTGGCGGAGGAGCGCGAGGCGGTCCGCGGCCTCGGCCTCATCTAAGAAGTTCCGGAGTCACGGCAAACGCTCGGCATCCCGCCGTAGGGGTGCCGGGCGTTTGCCGTCTGCGGGTGCGTTGTGGCTGGTCGCGCAGTTCCCCGCGCCCCTTGCGGGGCGCCTTCCGTACCCGGCGACCACCAGCGCCGTCGCTCCCAGCACCACCACCCCCACCGTCCGCAGCGCCGGTCCCATGCCCTGCAGCAGGTCGGTGTGGGCGGACAGGACCGTACCGGTGACGGCGACACCCAGCGCGGCCCCGGTTTCCCGGGCCGTCGTGCCGAGGCCCGAGCCCAGGCCCGCCTGGTGGGGCGGGAGGGACGTCACCACGCCCAGGGTCAGGGCCGGCATGGACAGTCCGGCGCCGGCGGAGATGACCAGGAGCCAGCAGACGAACACCGCGTAGGGCGTGTCAGCGCCGGCCGTGGACGCGCCGAGCAGGCCGAGACCGATCAGGGCGAGACCGGCCCCGATGACCGCGCGGGGGCGGCCGGCCCAGCGGGTCGCCAGCTTCTGGGCGGCGGCCATCCCGAACACCAGCGGCAGGATCGCCACCCCGGTGACGGCGGCCCCGAAGCCCTTCACGCCCTGCAGGTACTGCGAGTTGACGAAGAACAGCGAGAACAGGCCGAAGAAACCGGTGGCCGTGCCGAGGGAGGCCGCGCGCAGGCGGGCGGAGCCGAAGACGCGCGGGTCGAACAGCGGGGCGGGGGAGCGCAGGGCGTGCCGGCTGAAGGCGGCGACGAGCAGGGCGCCCGCCGCGAAGGCGCCGAGGATGCGGGCGGAGGTCCAGCCGTAGGCCGGGCCTTCGATGATGCCGAACAGGACCGCGACCAGGCCCGCCGTCAGGAGCAGCGTGCCGAGCGGGTCGGGGTTGCTGCGGGCGGAGCGTTCGGTGCGCGGGACCGCGATCGAGGCGGCCACCGCCAGGACGACGGCGAGCGGGACCATCACCGCGAACAGGGCGCGCCAGGTGAGGAACTGGCCGGCCAGGCCGCCGCCCAGGTTGCCCGCCGCGCCGCCCAGGCCGATCGACAGTGTCCAGGCGCCCATCGAACGGGCCCGGTGCTCGGGTGCGGACAGGTGCATCAGGATCGAGAGGGTGGCGGGTGTGATCAGTGCGGCCCCGGCACCGGACAGACCCCGCCCGGCAATCAGCACCGCCGGACCGGTCGCGAGCGCGCTGGTGGCGGCGCCCGCCGCGAACAGGGCGAGACCGGCGAGCAGGGCACCCTTGCGGCCGTACCGGTCGCCGAGCGCGCCGGCCGGGATGAGCAGGCCCGCGAAGACGATGACGTAGGCGTCGACCGTCCACAGGATCTCGGTGTGCGACGGGTGCAGGGACGATGAACTCAGCTGCGGTATCAGCAGGTTGATGGCGGCGACCATGCTCTGGGCGACCAGGACACAGGCGCACAGCGTGAGCAGGGTGGGGCGTTTCAGGGCGTGCGCGGGCACGGCTCCTCCCGGGAGCTTCGTGGGTGGTGTGGGATGCGCTCTCACCGTAGGCTCGCCGGTGACCTGCATTCCAGTGCAACCTTCGCAAGGGATACCTGCACATGACGCAATCCAGTGCTCTGGACCTGAATCTGCTGGTCGCGCTGGACGTCCTGCTGGAGGAGCAGAGCGTGCAGGGCGCCGCCCGCCGGCTGCACCTGTCGGAGCCCGCCATGAGCCGCACGCTCGGCCGGATCCGCAAGGCGCTCGGCGACCCGGTCCTGGTGCGCGCCGGACGCCGGATGGTGCCCACCCCGCACGCGCTGGCCGTGCGGGCCGAGGTCGGCGCGGTGGTGGAGCGGGCCCGGGCCCTGTTCGCGCCGGGCCGGGACACCGATCTGCGCACGGTGACCCGCACGTTCACGATCCTCGGTCACGACGCGATCGCCGCCACCCACGGCGCCGCCCTCTTCGCCCGCGCCGCCCGCGAGGCCCCCGGCATCCGGCTGCGCTTTCTCTCCGAGAGCCATGTGGACGCCCCGTTCCTGCGCCAGGGCACCGCCGACCTGGAGGTCGGGGTGATCGACACGACCGCGCCCGAGGTGCGCGTGGAGACGGTCTACGAGGAGCGCCTGCTGGGAGTCGTACGGCCCGGGCACCCGCTGCTCGACGGGGAGTTGACGCCCGAGCGGTTCGCCGGGGAGGCGGGACACCTCATCGTCTCCCGGCGCGGCAGGCAGCGCGGGCCCATCGACGACGCGCTGGCCGAACTGGGTCTGGAGCGGCGTGTGGTGGGCACGGTCGGCACCTATCCGGCCTCGCTGTTCGTCCTGCGCGAGACCGACCTGATCGGGCTGATCACCTCCTACGGCCGCCCCATGGCCGACACCCTCGGACTGGTCACCTTCGAGATCCCCCTGGAACTCCCCTCGGCCGAGGTGGGGTTCGCCTGGCACCCCCGCCACGACGCCGACCCCGCCCACGCCTGGCTGCGCGGCTGTGTACGGGAGCTGATGACCGGGGCGTCGGCGGCGTCAGCCGGCTAGCCGCTTCTCGAACCAGTGGGCGGCGTAGACGTTGTCGTCGTAGCGGGGGATCTCGGTGTACCCGCACGCCCGGTACATCGCCTGCGCCTCGGTGAGCTGGGCGTGCGTGTCCAGACGTACGACGCCCAGGCCGCGCTCCCGGGCCTCCCGCTCCAGCCCGTCGAGCAGCCGGCGCGCCAGACCGAGCCGCCGGGCCTCCGGGCGCACCCACACATGCCGGATCTCGCCCGTCCCCGGCTCCAGCCGCCTCAGGGCCCCGCAGCCCACCGGCCGGCCCTCCTCGTACGCGACCAGGAAGGCGCCGGCGTCCCCGTTCACCTCCTCGGGGCGGACCAGGGAGCCCGGGTCGAAGCCCTCCGGGAAGCGCGCGCCGATGTCGGCCGCGTACGCCTGCAGGCACTGCCGGGCGTCGGGCGAGCCCGCGTCGACGACCTCCACCGTGATCGCGGTCAGCCGCAGCAGACGCTGCGCGGTGGCCAGCGCACCGGTCAGCTCGGCCCGCTGGCCGGGGGTGAGCCCGTCGAGGAGGCCGGCGACGAGAGTGTCGGCCCGCCGGTTCTGCTCAGCGACCTCGGCGCGGCCGGCCGGGGTCAGCTCCACCGTCCGCAGCCGGTTGTCGTGCGGCGGCACGGCGACCCGGACCATCCCCTGCGCCTGCAGCGCCTTCACCATCCGGCTGAGGTACCCGGCGTCCAGCCCGAGCCTGCTCCGCAGCTCCCGCAGGGAGGCGCCCTCGCCGATCTCGAACAGCAGCCGGGCTTCGCCGAGCGGCCGGTCCTGGCCCAGGTAGTGATCGTCCAGCGCGCCGACACGGCGCGTGAAACAGCGGTTGAAACGGCGGAAGGCCGCGACCTCCTCCGCCGACGTCGGCTCGGTCATTCTTTGACTTTAGTCAAAGGACATTGGGGAGGTCCATGGCTCCCTGATCCCCGCGTGCGACCCTCACCGTGGGATTCGTCCGTTTTTCAGCCGTCTTTTCAGTGATGCGGCGCACTTTCGGCCATCGATTGCGCATGCGAGCGGAGGCCCGGGGCAGGCGGTGACGGTCCCCGACCGTGACACGTCTGTGACACAGGGGTGCTGAACAGGAACGGAAGGCAATACCGATCATGGCGGACAGAACCGAACGACAGGCCCAGGCGACCATCCACGCGGGAGGCGAGTGGCTGGAAGCGATCTCCGGCGCGACGCGCGAGATCCTCGACCCCGCGGACGCCCGGCCGTTCGCCGTGGTCGCCGAGGGCGACGAGAAGGATGCCGAGCGTGCGGTGAGCGCCGCGCGGCAGGCCTTCGACCACGGCCCCTGGCCCGGCACCCCCGTCGCCGACCGCGCCGCGCTGCTGCGCCGAGTCGCCGACCTCCTCGTACGCGACCGCGAGGAACTGGGCCTGCTGGAGAGCCGGGACGCGGGCAAGACCGTCGAGGAGGGCCGGGTCGACATCGACTGTGTCGCCGACGCCTTCCGCTACTTCGCCGGCCTGGTCGCCGCCGAGGCCCCGGGCCGGGTGGTCGACGCCGGCTCGCCCGACATCCACAGCGTCGTCGTCCACGAACCGGTCGGTGTCTGCGCGCTGATCACCCCCTGGAACTACCCCCTCCTCCAGGCCAGCTGGAAGATCGCCCCGGCGCTCGCCGCCGGCAACACCTTCGTGATCAAGCCCAGTGAGATCACCCCGATGACCACCATCGCGCTGATCGAGCTGCTGGCCGAGGCGGGCCTGCCCGCCGGGGTGGCCAACATCGTCACCGGCCCCGGCCACACCGTCGGCGCCCGGCTCGCCGAACACCCCGGCGTCGACCTGGTCTCCTTCACCGGTGGCCTGGTCAGCGGCACCAAGGTGGCCCAGGCCGCCGCCCCGACCGTCAAGAAGGTCGCCCTCGAACTCGGCGGCAAGAACCCCAACGTCGTCTTCGCCGACGCCTGCGCCACCGAGGAGGGTTTCGACACCGCCGTCGACCAGGCCCTCAACGCCGCCTTCATCCACAGCGGCCAGGTCTGCTCGGCCGGCGCCCGGCTCATCGTCGAGGAGTCGGTCCGGGAGCGCTTCGTCGCCGAACTCGCCCGCCGGGCGCAGCGGATCAGGCTCGGCCGGGGCACCGAGGACGGCGTCGAGTGCGGCCCGCTCGTCTCCGAGCAGCAGCGCGCCAAGGTCGAGGCGTACGTCGCCACCGCCCTCGACGAGGGCGCCGTACTGCGCTGCGGCGGCAAGCGGCCCGAGCCGTCACCCCGGCGCCCCGAGTCCGGCTACTTCTACGAGCCCACCGTCCTCGACGCCTGCCACCGCGAGATGACCGTCGTGCGCGAGGAGGTGTTCGGCCCGGTCCTCACCGTCGAGACCTTCCGCACGGAGGAGGAGGCGGTGTTCCTCGCCAACGACACCGAGTACGGCCTCGCCGGCGCCGTGTGGACCACCGACCCCGGCCGGGCCCGCCGCGTAGCCGGCCGGCTGCGCCACGGCACCGTCTGGATCAACGACTTCCACCCCTACCTGCCGCAGGCGGAGTGGGGCGGCTTCGGCAAGAGCGGCACCGGCCGCGAACTGGGGCCCGCGGGGCTCGCCGAGTACCGCGAGACCAAGCACGTCTACCAGAACCTCGCGCCCCGGCCGGTGCGCTGGTTCGCCGGCTGAGCCGCGTCCCTCGCGCCGGCCGAACCCCGCCTTCGTCCACGCCCGTCCCCACGCCGTGGTTTCCACACCCCTGGAGTAGTACCCCGATGTCCCACACCCCCCACGTCTACGACTACGTCGTCATCGGCGGCGGCACCGCAGGCTCCGTCATCGCCTCCCGCCTCACCGAGAACCCCGACGTCACCGTCGCCGTCATCGAGGGCGGCCCGAGCGACGTGGGCCGCGACGACGTCCTCACCCTGCGCCGCTGGATGGGCCTGCTCGGCGGCGAACTCGACTACGACTACCCGACGGTCGAGCAGCCGCGCGGCAACTCCCACATCCGGCACAGCCGCGCCCGCGTCCTCGGCGGCTGCTCCTCGCACAACACCCTCATCTCCTTCAAGCCGCTGCCCTCCGACTGGGACGAGTGGGAGGAGGCCGGCGCCAAGGGCTGGGGCGCCGTCCCCATGGAGGCCTACTTCGCCCGCCTGAAGAACAACATCGTCTCCGTCGACGAGAAGGACCGGAACGCCATCGCCCGCGACTTCGTCGACGCCGCCCAGTCGGCCCTCGGGGTACCCCGCGTCGAGGGCTTCAACCGCAAGCCGTTCACCGAGGGCGTCGGCTTCTTCGACCTCGCCTACCACCCCGAGACCAACAAGCGGTCCTCGGCGTCGGTGGCGTACCTGCACCCGGTGATGGACGAGCGGCCCAACCTGACCATCCTGCTGGAGACCTGGGCGTACCGGCTGGAGCTGAACGGCACCCGCGCCGAGGGCGTCCACGTGCGCACCAAGGACGGCGAGGAACTGCTGATCCGCGCCCGCAGCGAGGTCGTGCTGTGCGCGGGCGCCGTCGACTCCCCGCGCCTGCTGCTGCACTCGGGCATCGGCCCGCGGGGGGACCTGGAGGCCCTCGGCATCCCCGTCGTGCACGACCTGCCCGGCGTCGGCGAGAACCTGCTCGACCACCCCGAGTCGGTCATCGTCTGGGAGACCCACGGCCCGATCCCGGAGAACTCCGCGATGGACTCCGACGCCGGTCTGTTCGTGCGCCGCGACCCCGAGAACCCGGGCCCGGACCTGATGTTCCACTTCTACCAGATCCCGTTCACGGACAATCCCGAGCGACTGGGCTACGAGCGGCCGGAGTTCGGGGTGTCCATGACCCCGAACATCCCCAAGCCGAAGAGCCGCGGCCGGCTGTACCTGACCAGCGCCGACCCGTCCGTGAAGCCCGCCCTGGACTTCCGGTACTTCACCGACGAGGACGACCACGACGGCCGGACCCTCGTCGACGGCATCCGCATCGCCCGCGAGATCGCGAAGACCGAGCCGCTCGCCGGCTGGCTCAAGCGCGAGGTCTGCCCCGGCCCCGAGGTCCTCGGCGACGCCGAGCTGAGCGAGTACGCCCGCAAGGCCGCGCACACCGTCTACCACCCGGCCGGCACCTGCAAGATGGGCGCCACGGACGACGAACTCGCCGTGGTCGACCCCGAGTTGAAGATCCGCGGTCTCGACGGCATCCGCATCGCCGACGCGTCCGTGTTCCCGACCATGCCCGCCGTGAACCCGATGATCGGGGTCCTCATGGTCGGGGAGAAGGCCGTCGAACTGATCGGAGGTGACGCCTGATGGCGCTCACAGTCCCCACCCGTAAGCCGCCCACCACGACCGAGCCCGTCTTCTCGGTGTCCGGCCTGTGGAAGGTCTTCGGCCCCAAGCCGGAGCGGATCCCCGCCGACCCGGAGCTCAGCACGCTGGACCCGGCCGACCTGCGCGCCCGCACGGGCTGCACGGCGGCCGTCCGGGACGTCTCCTTCGACGTCCGCAAGGGCGAGGTCTTCGTGGTCATGGGCCTGTCCGGCTCCGGCAAGTCCACCCTGGTCCGCTGCCTCACCCGCCTCATCGAACCCACCGCCGGCACCATCGCCATCGACGGCGAGGACGTCCGCGCGATGGACAAGGCACGCCTGCGCGAACTGCGCCGGCACCGGGCCGCCATGGTCTTCCAGCACTTCGGCCTGCTCCCGCACCGCACGGTCCTGGACAACGCGGCCTACGGTCTGGAGATCCAGGGCGTCGGCAAGGCCGAACGGCGCGAGCGGGCCGCGGAGATCGTCGCCAAGGTCGGCCTGGAGGGCATGGAGCACCGCCGTCCCGGCCAGCTGTCGGGCGGCCAGCGCCAGCGCGTGGGCCTGGCCCGGGCCCTGGCCGTCGACCCCGAGGTCCTCCTCTTCGACGAGCCGTTCAGTGCCCTGGACCCGCTCATCCGGCGCGACATGCAGGACGAGGTGGCCCGCCTGCACCGCGAAGAGGGCCGCACGATGGTCTTCATCACCCACGACCTCACCGAGGCCCTGAAACTCGGCGACCGCATCGCCCTGATGCGCGACGGCCGGGTGGTCCAGCTCGGCACCCCGGAGGAGATCGTCGGCTCCCCGGCCGACGACTACGTCCGCGAGTTCGTCCGGGACGTGCCCCGCGAACAGGTGATGACCTGCCGCACGGCCATGCGTCCCGCCTCCGCGGACGAGACGGGAACCGGCCCGGCGGTCCGCCCGGAGGCCACGGTCGCCGAGGCGATCGAGGCGGTGGCCCGGGCGGGCGAGCCCGCGCGGGTGATGGACGAGGGCAGGTGCCTGGGCGTCGTGGCCCACGAGCAGCTGCTGGACGTGGTGGCCGGCGTCACCGGCCCGGCCACGGCCGCCGACACCGGCGCGGCCACGGCCGCCGAAGCCGCCGCGGACGCCAACGACGCCGCCGTAGCTGCGGGCCATCGTGCCGCCGGGGCGGCACCCGGCAAGCGCCGGCAAGCGACCCCACCCGCCCCCCGCACCAGCCCGGAGGAGACCGGCACCAGCCCGGAGGACGCCCCCGCCAGTCCGGAGGCCGTCTGATGGCAACGCTCAGTCTCCCGACCTCCAGTACCGGCAAACCCGCCCTCCTCAAGAGCCGAGCCGCGGGCAAACTCCTCCTGCTCGCCCTCCTCGCCGCGGTCCTGGCCCCCTGGGCCGCCACCCACTGGCCCGGCGCCGCCTGGCCGCACGAGCTGACCGTCAGCCTCGACAAACCCCTCGCCACGGCCAGTAACTGGGTCATCGACAACCGGGACAGCCACCCCCTGTTCCTCTACTTCTTCGGCTACGTCAGCAACGCGGTCGTCCTCTCCGTACGAGCCGTCTACGTCACCCTGCTCGCCGCGGGCTGGACCGGCGTCACGGCGTTCGGCGCCCTGGTCGCCTGGCGCGTCGCCGGCCCCCGCCTGGCCGCCGGCACGGCCGTCGCCCTTCTGGCCTGCGGAGCGCTGGGCATGTGGGTCCCGACCATGCAGACCCTCGCGCTGATGGTCGTGGCGGTCCTCGCCTCGGTGGTCGTCGGCGCGCTGCTCGGTCTCGCCGCCGGTCTCTCCGACCGCCTGGACCGCGCCCTGCGCCCGGTCCTGGACACGATGCAGGTGCTCCCGGCCTTCGCCTACCTCCTCCCCGTCGTCCTGGTCTTCGGCATCGGCGTCCCCGCGGCCGTGCTTGCCACCGTCGTGTACGCCGCCCCGCCGATGGCCCGTCTCACCGCGCTCGGCCTGCGCGGCGCCGACCCCGAGGTCCTGGAGGCCGTGGAGTCGCTCGGCGCGACCCGCCGCCAGCGGCTGCTGACCGCCCGCATCCCGCTGGCACGCGGAGAACTCCTCCTCGGCCTCAACCAGACGATCATGATGGCGCTGTCCATGGCCGTCATCGCCGCGGTCATCGGCGCCGGCGGCCTCGGCGACCGCGTCTACCAGGCGCTCGCCTCGGTCGACGTGGGCCAGGCCCTCGCCGCCGGCATCCCGATCGTGCTGCTGGCGATCGTGCTGGACCGGGTGACCGCGGCCGCCGGGTCCGGCGCGGCGACCGGCGACACCGGGGGCACCCGCACCCGCGCCGTCGGCTGGCCCTACGCCCTCGCCGTCACCGTGGCCGTCGCCCTGGCCGCCCGTCTCCTCGGCCGCCTCGACTGGCCCACCGGCTGGACCGTGAACATCGCCGAACCGGTCGACCACGCCGTCGACTGGATGACCGGCCACCTCTACTCCGGCGTCCCGGTCATCGGCGGTACGGCCGACTGGGCGGGCCACTTCACCACCTGGATCCTGGACCCCGTCCGCGGCGGCCTGCAGTGGCTGCCCTGGTGGTCGGTGCTGCTGATCGTCGCCGCCCTGGCCTGGTCGATCGGCACCTGGCGCACCGCCCTGACCGCCGTACTCGCCATGGCCGCGATCGGTGTGCTCGGGGTGTGGGGACCGGCCCTCGACACGCTCTCCCAGGTCCTGGCCGCGGTCGCCGTCACCCTGGTCCTCGGGTTCGCGACCGGTATCGCCGCCGCCCGCAGCGACCGCGTCGAACGCGCCCTGCGCCCGGTCATGGACGTGTTCCAGACCATGCCGCAGTTCGTGTACCTGATACCGGTCGTCGCCCTGTTCGGCGTGGGACGGGCCCCCGCCGTCGCCGCGGCCGTCGTCTACGCCCTCCCGGCCGTCGTCCGGATCACCGCGCAGGGGCTGCGCCAGGTCGACCCGGCCGCGCTGGAGTCGGCGCGCTCGCTCGGCGCGACCGGACGCCAGCAGCTGTGGCAGGTACAGCTCCCGCTCGCCAAGCGGTCGCTGCTGCTCGCCGTCAACCAGGGCGTGGTCCTGGTCCTCGCCGTCGTCATCATCGGCGGCCTGGTCGGCGGCGGCGCCCTCGGCTACAACGTGGCCTTCGGACTCGCCCAGGGCGACCTGGCGACCGGTCTGGTGGCCGGTGCCGCGATCGTCTGCCTGGGCCTGATGCTCGACCGGGTGACCCAGCCGACGGAACGACGTGCGAGGAAGGGAGCCTGACATGCGACGTCGTACGACTGTCCTGACCGCGACCGCCGTGGCGGGCTCGCTGGCGCTTCTCACGGGCTGCGGCGCCGCCGACATGACCAAGCAGGCCAGCCCGTTCGCCAACGCCCGGGGCTCGAAGACGGTCACCCTGTCCGTGCAGTCCTGGGTGGGCGCCCAGTCCAACGTGGCCGTCGCCCAGTACCTGCTGGAACACGAACTGGGCTACCGCGTGGACACCGTCCAGGTCGACGAGGTGCCCGCCTGGGACGCGCTCAGCCAGGGCCGGGTCGACGCCATCCTGGAGGACTGGGGCCACCCGGACCAGGAGAAGCGGTACGTCGAGGACAAGAAGACCATCGCCCACGGCGGCGACCTCGGCGTGACCGGTCACATCGGCTGGTTCGTGCCGACGTACCTGGCCAAGCAGCACCCGGACATCACGGACTGGCGGAACCTCAACAAGTACGCCTCCCTCTTCCGCACCGCGGAGAGCGGCGGCAAGGGCCAGCTGATGGACGGCTCGCCGTCGTACGTCACCAACGACAAGGCCCTGGTGAACAACCTGAAGCTGGACTACCAGGTCGTCTTCGCCGGTTCCGAGGCGGCGCAGATCACCCAGATGAAGCAGTTCGCCAAGGAGAAGAAGCCCTTCCTGACCTACTGGTACGCACCCCAGTGGCTGTTCAAGAAGGTCCCCCTGACGGAGGTGAAGCTGCCGCCGTACAAGGACGGCTGCGACGCGGACGCGGCGAAGGTCGCCTGCTCCTACCCGCACACCCCGCTGCAGAAGTACCTCAACGCGGACTTCGCCAGGTCCGGCGGCAAGGCGGCGGCCTTCCTGAAGAAGTTCCGGTGGACGACCGAGGACCAGAACGAGGTGTCCCTGATGATCGCCGACCAGAAGCTGTCGCCCCAGGACGCGGCGAAGAAGTGGGTGGACAGCCACCCCTCCGTGTGGAAACGGTGGCTGTCCTGAACGCCCTCAACCGACAAGGGAGTCGGCGATCTCCGTCAGCGCGGCGGTCGCCCTGCGCTGCAGTCCCGGTCCGAACGTGATCCGGTCGGCCCCGAGTTCGCCGAGCGCGGCGGGCGAGGGGCTGCCCGCGTCCAGGCGGGCGAACGCGTTCAGCGGGCCCTGGGTCCCGGCCCGCAGCAGGGGCATCACGTCCGTCGGGGCGAGGATCGGGTAGATGCACTCCGCACCCGCCGCCACGTACAACGCGGCCCGCTCGATGGCCCGTTCGGGATCCTTGTCCCCGTGGACGAAGGTGTCGACGCGGGCGTTGAGGAACAGCCGGTCCCCGGCGGCCGAGCGCACCTCGGCGAGGAACTCGGCCTGCTCGCGCGGGTCCCTGAGGACACCGTCCACGGAGTCCTCGAGGTTGCAGCCGACGGCGCCCGCCTCCAGCAGCCGTTCCACCAGCTCCTTCGGCGCGAGCCCGTACCCGCCCTCGACGTCCGCCGACACCGGCACGTCCACCGCCCGTGTGATCCGGGCGACCGCGGCGAACATCTCGTCGGCCGGGGTGGCCCCGTCCGCGTAGCCGAGCGAGGCGGCCACCCCGGCGCTCGGCGTGGCCAGTGCCGGGAACCCGGCCTCCACGAAGACGCGCGCGCTCGCCGCGTCCCACGGTCCCGGCAGGACGAGCGGATCGTCCTGGGCGCGCCGCAGATGCAGTGCGCGGAACACGTCCACCTTGCTCACGATCGGTGACCTCCAGGCTTGCTCACGGCCGGTATCCCCCCGGAGGGACACGACGGCTGACCATGATCCGGTTCCAGCCGTTGATGACGCTGATCAGGGCGATGAGATGAGCGAGTTCGGACGCGTCGAAGACCTTGGCGGCGCCCTCGTACACCTCGTCCGGGACGAAGCCCTCCGTCAGCACGGTGACCGCCTCGGTCAGCGCCAGCGCGGCCCGCTCCCGTTCGCTGTAGAGGTCCCCGGCCTCCTCCCAGGCGTCGAGGAGCTGGACACGGTCCTGCGACTCCCCGTTCTTCCGGGCCGCCTTCAGATGCATGTCGAGACAGAAGGCGCAGTGGTTGATCTGCGAGGCGCGGATCATGACCAGCTCGGCGAGTACCGGATCACCGAGCCCCTTCTTCGCGGCCGCGCTGAGCGCGGACATCGCCCGGCCGACCTCCGGGTCCAGCAGCTGGGTACGGCTCACTTGTGCTGCCCCGCCTGGTAGTGGCCGGGCACCGCGCGGGTGGTCACCCCGAACCGGTTCCAGGCGTTGATCACCGCGATCCCGGCGATCAGCTGCGCCAGTTCGGCCTCCTCGAAGTGCTCGGCGGCCCGCTCGTACACCTCGTCCGGCACGAAGCCGTCCGTGAGCACGGTGACCGCCTCGGTCAGCTCGATCGCCGCCAGCTCCTTGGCGGTGTAGAAGTGCTTCGACTCCTCCCAGGCGCTGAGCTGCACGATCCGCTGGACGCTCTCGCCGGCCGCCAGCGCGTCCTTGGTGTGCATGTCGAGGCAGAGCGCGCAGTGGTTGAGCTGCGAGGCGCGGATCTTCACCAGCTCGTACAACGTGGGGTCCAGACCCTGCCTGGCCGCCGCGTCGAGCCGGATCATCGCCTTGTAGACCTCGGGGGCGTGCTGGGCCCAGTGCATGCGGGGGGTGTGCTCAGGTGCGTACTCATCGGTCTTGCGGGTGCTGACGTCTGTGCTCATGCCCTCGACCCTAGGAGCGAGGCAGCCCAGGAGTATGGTCCATTCCCATGGTGGAATCATGGGCCACTTTGGGTGTCGACCTGCATCTCGAACCGACCGGCGCGGGCGGTCTGCGCCGGGGCCTGACCGACGCCCTGCGGGACGCCGTCCGCACCGGCCGCCTCGCCGCCGGCACCCGGCTGCCCTCCTCCCGCTCTCTCGCCGCCGACCTGGGAATCGCCCGCAACACCGTCGCCGAGGCCTACGCGGACCTGGTGGCGGAGGGCTGGCTCACCGCCCGGCAGGGCTCCGGCACCCGGGTCGCGGAGCTGGCGGCGACCCCGCCCACCGGCAGGGGCGCGGGGCCCCGCCACCCGGACCCCGCCCGTCCGGCGTACAGCCTCCTCCCCGGCACCCCCGACCTCGCCGCCTTCCCGCGCACCGAGTGGCTCAAGGCCGCCCGCCGCGCCCTCACCACCGCCCCGTACCACGCCCTCGGCTACGGCGATCCGCGCGGCCGGCCCGAACTGCGCACCGCGCTCGCCGGATACCTCGCACGGGTGCGGGGCGTCCGCGCCGATCCGGAGACCGTGCTGATCACCTCCGGCTTCGCGCACGCCCTGCGCGTCGTCGGCACGGTCCTCGCGGCGCGCGGGGTGCGCACGGTGGCGGTCGAGTCGTACGGCCTCGACGCCCACCGGCGGCTGCTCCAGCAGTCCGGCCTCGCCACCCCCGCCCTTCCCTACGACGAACTCGGCACGAACCCCCGGGTGCCGGACGACGCCGGCGCGGTGCTCCTGACCCCCGCCCACCAGTTCCCCATGGGCACGCCCCTGCACCCCGAACGGCGGGCCGCCGTGATCGACTGGGCGCGCCGCGGCGACGCCGTGGTCCTGGAGGACGACTACGACGGCGAGTTCCGTTACGACCGCCAGCCCGTCGGCGCCCTCCAGGGCCTCGACCCCGACCGTGTGATCTACTTCGGCACCGCCAGCAAGTCCCTGGCCCCCGGACTGCGGCTGGGCTGGGTGGTGCTGCCCCCGGCCCTCGCACAGGAGGCGGCCTCGGTCAAGGGCGGTGTCGACACCGTGGGGGCGCTCGAACAGCTCACTCTCGCCGAGTTCCTCACCAGCGGCGCGTACGACCGGCACGTCCGCTCCTCCCGCCTGCGCTACCGGCGCCGCCGCGACGCCCTCGCGGCGTCCGTGACCGCCCGCGCGCCCGAGGTGACGGTCACCGGTATCGCCGCCGGTCTCCACGCGCTGCTGCGGTTGCCCACGGGCATGGAACAGTCGGTGATCCAGGCCGCGGCCTGGCAGGGCCTCGCCCTCCACGGCCTGTCCCTGCACCGCCATCCGCAGGCCGTCGCCGACCCCCTGGACGCCCTGGTCGTGGGCTACGCGACACCGCCGGACAGCGCGTGGGCGGGGGCCTTGGACGCGCTGTGCAGGGTGCTGCCGTAGGACACCGGCGCCCGTCGCGTCCCGTTCACGTGTCCGACGGCAGCCAGGGTGCGAGGTCGTCGCGCCATCCCTCGAAGTGCTCCAGGGCGACGTCCAGACGGGAGTCCTTCGCCCGGTAGAGGGCGCCGACGACCTGGTGCGGGTCGACGGCCGGGAGAAGGGACTCGCCTTCCTCCTCCGACGCGGCGACGGCCTCGGTCTCGCGCTCGGTGAGCCGGTCGTACGGGTAGGTCAGGGCGGGGCACGATCGTTCCCGGCTGGGGCAGGGGGTGCCGGGCGGCCACACCCAGACCGCGTCGTGGTGCCGTACGAGGACCTCGCCGAGATACCAGGCGACCGCCCGCAGGAACGGGCCCCGCCGGTCGGCGTACTGCTCTTCCCAGGTGGTGCAGCGCTCCCTGACGAGGCGTTCGAGGCGGGGCAGGGAGGCGGGGGAGAAGTCCCACCGGCCGCCGGTCTGTTCGGCGAGGGCCGTGAAGTCGGCCCGCGCGGTGTCCAGCCAGGCGTTCAGCTGCGGGTTGTTCCGGTAGGAGGGGTCGTCGACCGGGCGCATGCCCGTGACTCTACGACCGGCGGGTGCGGCACCTTGTAACGGTCCCGTGTGCGGGGCGAGTTGGCGGGGGAGGTCCACCGGCCCGGTACCAGGAGGCCCCCACCCGCAGGAATTCCCCGGGTGGGGGCCTTTCGCCTCCCGCGGGTTCCTTCGTCACCCCTGCGGGACTCCGCGAACCCGACGCCGTTGCACGAGGCGGCCTCAGCCCTCCTCGGCCACCGCCGGCGCCTCACCGAACCTCGCCAGCAGCAGTGCCCCCGCCACAGCCACGGCGAACCCGAGCACCGCCAGCCAGGCCAGCCCCTCCCGCGTGCGGTCGCCGAGCCACACCACGCCCACCGCCGCCGGGCCGATCGTCTCGCCGATCACCAGGCCGGCGGTGGCCGTCGTCACGGACCCCCGCTGGAGGGCCGAGGTCAGCAGGATGAAGGCGGCGCCTCCGCCGACCAGCAGGGCGTAGGACGCCGGGTTGGTGAGCAGGTCCGTCGGGGCCACGCTGTCGATCAGGCGGACCGAGACCTCCACCACCCCGAACCCGAGTCCGGCCCCGAGGCCGAGTACCAGTGACCGCCCCGGCCCGCTCAGCCGGCCGCCGGCGAGAGCGAGCAGCAGCATCCCGGCCGCCACGGCGAGCATCGTGTACCGCAACGCGTCCGAACCGCCCTCCTCGCCCTCCGGCCCGGACGCCAGCCCCAGCATCGCCAGCCCGGCGCACACCACGGCCACCGCGCTCCACTCGGTGCCGCTCAGCCGCACCCGCAGAAGACGCGCCGCCACCACCGCGGTCACCGCCAGACTCGATGCCAGGGCCGCGCTGACCGCGTAGATCGGAAGGGACCGCAGCGCGGCGATCTGGAACACGAAGCCGAGCCCGTCCAGCGCCAGTCCGGCCAGATACCGCCACTGCCTGAGTGCCCGCAGCAGCAGTGCCGCCTCGCCACCCCCACCTGTACCGGCCTCTCGCGTGGCCACTGCCTGCAACACCGTCGCGGTGCCGAAGCAGACCGCCGCGCCAAGGGCGCACACCATTCCAAAGAACACAAAGGGACTCTAGGAGAGGGCCGACCAGGACACCCACTGCGGTCCCCCCTCTTACCGTTCTCTAGTCTGAACCGACCATCACACGAGCACACGGGGGAGACACCACGATGGAGAACGCGCACCGCCGGCTGCGCTCCGGCACGGTCGTCCTCGGCGGAGTGGGTCTGCTGGCCGCCGCCCTGACCGCCTGCTCGTCCGAACCGGACAAGCGCTGCGTCGACCGCGGCAGCTACCACCTCGCCAAGGGGTACAAGATCGTCTCCGACCGGAACTGCAAGTCGACCAAGGTGTCCGTGAACGGCGCCTGGTACTACGGCGGCACGAAGAAGGGCTCCTGGGTGGACGGCGGTTCCTTCACCAGGCCCCGCAAGGGCTCCGGCTCCGGCGGCTCCTCCAGCGGCGGCACCGGAGTCCACCGCGGCGGCTTCGGCGGCGGCCACGGCAGCTCCGGCGGCTGACCGGACAGGAGACCGGAGACCGCCGTATGGAACGCCTCGCCACCACCCCCCGCCCAGGCTGGCAGCAGACCGTCGAGGCACAGGGACTCGTCTACCCCCTCACCCGCCACCCCGACGGTTCCCTGCGCCCCTACTGGGACGAGAGCGCCTACTACGTCTTCACCCTGGACGAGATCGAGGCGCTGGAGGAGACCGTCGGGGAACTGCACCGCATGTGCCTCGCGGCGGCCGAGCACATCGTCGCGCGGGACCGGTTCGCCGACCTCGGCATCACCGACCCGCGCCTGGCCGCCGCGGTCACCGAGGCCTGGCGGCGCCGCGCCGAACTCCCGTCCCTGTACGGCCGGTTCGACCTGCGCTACGACGGCACCGGCCCGGCCAAGCTCCTGGAGTACAACGCCGACACCCCGACCTCACTGGTCGAGGCGGCCTCGCCCCAGTGGTTCTGGATGGAGGATCGTTTCCCCGGCGCCGACCAGTGGAACTCCCTGCACGAACGCCTCGTCGAGGCCTGGCGGACACAGGCCGCGCTGCTCCCGCCCGGCAGCCCCCTGCACTTCGCGCACTCCTCGGCCGACGAACTCGGCGAGGACCTGATGACGGTCGCCTATCTCAAGGAGACCGCCGAACAGGCAGGCCTCGACACCGACTGGCTGTCCATGGAGGAGATCGGCTGGGACAGCCTCTCCGGCCGCTTCGTCGACAACCAGCTCCGGTTCATCCGCGGCATCTTCAAGCTCTACCCCTGGGAGTGGCTCACCACCGACACCTTCGGCGGGCACGTCCTGGACACCCTCGACAACGGCGGCGGTACCGGCAGCACTCTGTGGATCGAACCCGCCTGGAAGATGCTGCTCAGCAACAAGGCCCTGCTGGCCGTCCTGTGGGAGCTGTACCCCGGCCACCCCAACCTCCTGCCCGCCTACCTCGACGGCCCCCGCGAGCTGGCCTCCTCACCCGGCTACGTCGCCAAGCCCCTCCTCGGCCGCGAGGGCGAGGGCGTCACCGTGCACCAGCCGGGCACCCCGGCCCTCCTCCGCGAGGAGCCCTGCTGCTACCAGCAGCTCGCCCCGCTGCCCGCCTTCGACGGCAACCACGTCGTCCTCGGCGCCTGGGTCGTCCAGCACGAGCCGGCCGGCCTCGGCATCCGCGAGTCCTCCGGCCTGATCACCGACGCGTACGCCCGCTTCCTGCCCCATGTGATCCTCTAGGCCCTGTCGTCACACTCCCGTCTGCCCCGCGACGCCATGCACGCTCCCCCACTGCCTCAAGGGCGTGGGAGGTGCCCCCACTCGCCGCACCGGGCGCGGACCCAAGGACATCCAGTACGAGGCTCCGCGCCCGGCACGGCGAGAGCACGCACCTGACGCCGCAGATCCGCCCTCCGGGCGACGACGGGAGTGTGACGACAGGGCCCAGGGGGCTCCGTTCGGATCAGCCCGGTCCGCGACGCCCGGCACGGCACCTCGCCGGCCCCGGGCCCCCTCCCGGCGGATGCGCGGGCCTTCAGCCGCCCAGCACCGCCCTGAACTGCTCCAGCCCCCAGTCCAGGTCCTCCTCGCCGATCACCAGCGGCGGAGCGATCCGCACCGTGTGGCCGTGGGTGTCCTTCACCAGCACCCCGCGCTCCACCAGCCGCTCCGACACCTCCCGGCCGGTACCGACCCTCGGCGCGATGTCCACGCCCGCCCACAGCCCGCGCCCGCGCACCGCCGTCACCGCGCCCGTGGCCGGCAGCGCCGCCAGCGCCCGGTGCATCCGCTCGCCCAGCAGGGCCGCCCGCGCCTGGAACTCGCCCGTCCGCAGCATCGCGATCACCTCCAGCGCCACCGCACAGGCCAGCGGATTCCCGCCGAACGTCGACCCGTGCTCGCCCGGCCGGAACACCCCGAGCACCTCCGCGCTCGACACCACCGCCGACACCGGCAGGATCCCGCCGCCCAGCGCCTTGCCCAGTACGTACACGTCCGGCACCACCCCCTCGTGCTCACACGCGAAGGTCCGCCCGGTCCGGCCCAGACCCGACTGGATCTCGTCCGCGACGAAGAGCACGTTCCGCTCGCGCGTCAGCTCCCGGACGGCCGCGAGATAGCCCGCCGGTGGCACGATCACCCCGTTCTCGCCCTGGATCGGCTCCAGCAGCACCGCGACGGTGTTCTCCGTCAACGCCTCCCGCATCGCCGTCAGATCGCCGTACGGCACGATCTGGAAGCCCGGCGTGTACGGCCCGAAGTCGGCCCGGGTCTCCGGGTCGGTCGAGAAGCTGATGACCGTCGTGGTCCGCCCGTGGAAGTTGCCGCCCGCGACCACGATCTTCGCCATCTCCGCGGGCACCCCCTTCACCCGGTACCCCCACTTGCGGGCCGTCTTCACCGCGCTCTCCACCGCCTCCACGCCGGTGTTCATCGGCAGCACCATCTCCATCCCGCACAGCTCGGCCAGCTCCCGGCAGAACGCCGCGAACCGGTCGTGCAGGAAGGCGCGGGACGTCAGGGTCACGCGCTCCAGCTGGGCCTTCGCCGCCTCGATCAGCCGCTGGTTGCGATGGCCGAAGTTGAGCGCCGAGTAGCCGGCCAGCAGGTCCAGATAGCGCCGCCCCTCCACATCCGTCATCCAGGCACCGTCCGCGGAGGCGACGACCACGGGCAGGGGGTGGTAGGTGTGCGCGCTGTGCGCGTCGGCGGCGGCGATGAGTGTCTCCGTAGTGGTCACGGGATCTCCAGACGGTGCCGGGTGCTGAGGGTGCCCCCCTTCCTATCGTCGCTCGCATGGTGGACGCGGGATCTCCGCTCTTCGGCGTGCCCGGTAGGCTGACCAGCGGGCCGTGACTGGCGCGCTGGGATGGGACGGACCATCGGGGAGCGGCCCGAGCGGGAAAGAGTGCCGTGCGCCTGGGCCGAACGTGAACGCTGTACGCACGCCGTCCGGAGGTCCTCATGCCAGAGCAGCAGCCCCTCTCCACCGAGTCCACCGCCTTCCGTGCCGCCCTCGACGTGATCCGCGCCGTCGAACCGCGTGTCGCCGACGCCATCGGCCAGGAGGTGCACGACCAGCGCGAGATGCTCAAGCTGATCGCCTCCGAGAACTACGCCTCCCCGGCCACCCTCCTGGCGATGGGCAACTGGTTCAGCGACAAGTACGCCGAGGGCACCGTCGGCCGCCGCTTCTACGCCGGCTGCCGCAACGTCGACACCGTGGAGTCGCTGGCCGCCGAGCACGCCCGTGAACTCTTCGGCGCCCGCCACGCCTACGTCCAGCCGCACTCCGGTATCGACGCCAACCTCGTCGCCTTCTGGGCCGTCCTCGCCGACCGGGTCGAGGTCCCCTTCCTGGAGAAGGCCGGCGCCCGCCAGGTCAACGACCTGACCGAGGCCGACTGGGCCGAGCTGCGCCAGGCCTTCGGCAACCAGCGCATGCTCGGCATGTCCCTGGACGCCGGCGGCCACCTCACCCACGGCTTCCGCCCGAACATCTCCGGCAAGATGTTCGACCAGCGCTCCTACGGCACCGACCCGGCCACCGGCCTCATCGACTACGAGGCCCTGCGCGCCCAGGCCCGCGAGTTCAAGCCGCTGATCATCGTCGCCGGCTACTCGGCGTACCCCCGGCTGGTGAACTTCCGGATCATGCGCGAGATCGCCGACGAGGTCGGGGCGACCCTGATGGTCGACATGGCCCACTTCGCGGGCCTCGTCGCCGGCAAGGTCCTCACCGGCGACTTCGACCCGGTCCCGCACGCCCAGATCGTCACCACCACCACCCACAAGTCGCTGCGCGGCCCGCGCGGCGGCATGGTCCTGTGCGACGACTCCCTCAAGGACCAGGTCGACCGCGGCTGCCCGATGGTCCTCGGCGGCCCGCTGCCGCACGTCATGGCCGCCAAGGCCGTCGCCCTCGCCGAGGCGCGGCGGCCCGCCTTCCAGGACTACGCCCAGCGCATCGTCGACAACTCCCGCGCGCTGGCCGAGGGCCTGATGCGCCGGGGCGCGACCCTGGTCACCGGCGGCACGGACAACCACCTCAACCTGATCGACGTCGCCACCTCCTACGGCCTCACCGGCCGCCAGGCGGAATCGGCCCTCCTGGACTCCGGCATCGTCACCAACCGCAACGCCATCCCGGCCGACCCCAACGGCGCCTGGTACACCTCCGGCATCCGTATCGGCACCCCCGCGCTCACCACCCGTGGCCTCGGCACGGCGGAGATGGACGAGGTGGCGGGCCTGATCGACCGAGTCCTGACGACGACGGAGCCGGGCACCACCAAGTCGGGCGCCCCCTCCAAGGCGGCCCACGTCCTGGACGAGAAGGTCGCGGAGGAGATCGCCCAGCGGGCAACGGACCTGGTGGCGGCGTTCCCGCTCTACCCTGAAATCGACCTTGGTTAGACCTGCCTAGGGGCGCGGGGAACTGCGCGACCAGCCCACCACGGTCCGCAGTTCCCCACGCACCGACCCCCCCGAGCTCTCTGAGACAATAAAAAGCATGGCGACTGACCGACCCCGCGTGCTCTCCGGTATCCAGCCCACCGCCGGCTCGTTCCACCTCGGCAACTACCTCGGTGCCGTCCGTCAGTGGGTGGCCCTGCAGGAGTCCCACGACGCGTTCTACATGGTCGTCGACCTGCACGCGATCACGGTCCCGCAGGACCCCGGGGAGCTGCGTGCCAACACCCGGCTCGCCGCGGCCCAGCTGCTGGCCGCCGGTCTGGACCCGGACCGCTGCACCCTGTTCGTCCAGAGCCACGTGCCCGAGCACGCCCAGCTCGCGTGGATCATGAACTGCCTCACCGGTTTCGGCGAGGCGAGCCGCATGACCCAGTTCAAGGACAAGTCCGCCAAGCAGGGGGCCGACCGCGCCTCCGTCGGCCTGTTCACGTACCCGGTCCTGCAGGTCGCCGACATCCTCCTGTACCAGGCGAACGAGGTGCCGGTCGGCGAGGACCAGCGCCAGCACATCGAGCTGACCCGCGACCTGGCCGAGCGCTTCAACGGCCGCTTCGGTGAGACCTTCGTGGTCCCGTCGCCGTACATCCTCAAGGAGACGGCGAAGATCTACGACCTCCAGGACCCGTCGATCAAGATGAGCAAGTCGGCGTCCACGCCGAAGGGCCTGATCAACCTGCTCGACGAGCCGAAGACCACGGCCAAGAAGGTCAAGAGCGCGGTCACCGACACCGACACCGTGATCCGCTACGACGTGGAGAGCAAGCCGGGCGTCAGCAACCTCCTCACCATCTACTCGACCCTCACCGGCAAGTCGGTCGCCGAGCTGGAGCAGGACTACGAGGGCAAGATGTACGGCGCCCTCAAGACCGACCTCGCCGAGATCATGGTCGAGTTCGTGACGCCGTTCCGCGAGCGCACCCAGCAGTACCTGGACGACTCCGAGACCCTCGACTCGGTCCTGGCCAAGGGTGCGGAGAAGGCGCGCGCGGTCGCCGCGGAGACCCTCGCGCAGGCCTACGAGCGGGTGGGTTTCCTGCCGGCGAAGCACTGACGAGCGCCGGGCGCACCCAGGCGTACGACCGCACACCCGTCCGACCGGGCAGAGCGCTGCACATCACTTCCGCTGCGCCTGCCCACAGGACAGTCGTGGCCGTACAGTCGATAGCCGACGGCAGAGAAGAATCCGACGGCTGAGCAGAAAACAGACACAGGAACACGGGCACGACGACAGGAGACGACGTGGGGACCGTAACGATCGGCGTGTCGATCGCGGTCCCGGAGCCCTACGGCAGCCTGCTCCAGGAGCGGCGCGCGGGCTTCGGCGACGCCGCGGCTCACGGCATCCCCACACACGTCACCCTGCTGCCGCCGACGGAGGTCGACGAGGCGGAACTGCCCGCCGTCGAGGCGCACCTCACCGAAGTGGCCGCGGCGGGCCGTCCGTTCCCGATGCGGCTGTCCGGCACCGGCACGTTCCGTCCGCTGTCCCCGGTGGTCTACGTCCGTGTCGTCCAGGGCGCCGAGGACTGCACCCTGCTGCAGCAGCGGGTGCGGGAGGCGTCCGGGCCGGTGGCGCGCGAGCTGCAGTTCCCGTACCACCCGCACGTCACCGTCGCGCACGGGATCGACGAGGCGGCGATGGACCGGGCCTTCGAGGATCTGGCCGGCTTCGACGCACAGTGGCCGTGTACGGGTTTTGCTCTGTACGAGCAGGGTGCGGACGGGGTTTGGCGGAAGCTGCGGGAGTACACGTTCGGGGGGTCCGTGGTGCCGACGCAGGCGCTGCGCGGGGTGGGGCGCAGCGCGGTGTCGTAGTACCCGCGCCCCTTCGGGGCGCTACAGCGCCAGTCTTCTGAAAAGCGCCCTCGGCGTGTGCCGCAGCACCGACATCACCAGCCGCAGCGTCCCCGGTACCCACACCACCTCCGACCGTCTGCGCAGGCCCAGTTCGATGGCCGTGGCCACCGCCTCCGGCGTCGTCGTGAGGAGTCCCTCGCCCGTTCGGACATCTCCGGGCCGTACGGCCATCACGTGCACCCCCGTGCCGTGCAGCGCGTCGCCGAGGCCCTGGGTGAAGGTGTCGAGGCCGGCCTTGCTGGAGCCGTAGATGAAGTCGGCGCGGCGGGCCCGCTCGCCGGCGGCCGAGGTCAGGACCACGAGGGAGCCGTGGCCCTGGCCCTGCAGTGCGCGGGCGGCGGCCAGACCGGCACAGACGGCTCCGGTGTAGTTGGTCTGCGCGACCCGGACGGCGCGTACCGGGTCGCGTTCGTCGTGGGCCTGGTCGCCGGCGATGCCGAAGGCGAGCAGTACCAGGTCGATGTCGCCCTCGGCGAAGACCTTGCCGACGACTGTCTCGTGGGACTCGGGGTCGAGGGCGTCGAAGGCGACGGTGCGGACGTCCGCGCCGAGCGCGCGCAGGCCCTCGGCGGCCTGGTCCAGGGCCGGCGAGGGACGGCCCGCCAGCCACACCGTGCGGGCGCGGCGGGCGATCAGCCGGCGCGCGGTGGCCAGCGCGATCCCGGACGTGCCGCCGAGGACGAGCAGGGACCGGGGGAGACCGAGGGCGTCCTTCATGTCAGCTCCTGGGGATCGGGAGGCGGGGGGCCCTGGGCCCTGTCGTCACACTCCCGTCGTCGCCCGGAGGGCGGCCCTGCGGCGTCAGGTGCGTGCATGGCGTCGCGGGGCAGACGGGAGTGTGACGGCAGGGCCTAGAGGCCGAGCCGGCGGGCGAGGTCGGAGACGAACACTCCGCGCGGGTCCAGCCGGGTGCGCAGGGCGCGGAAGTCGGCCGCGCGCGGGTACATGGTGGTGAGCAGGCCGGGGCGGAGCCGCGCGTCCCCGGCGAGGCGGATGCGGCCGCCGGCCGCGGCGATCTCCTCGTCGAGGCCGGCGAGGAGGGCCGCGAGTCCGGGCAGCGCGGCCGGGACGTCCAGGGCGAGGGCCCAGCCGGGCAGCGGGAAGGAGAGCCAGCCGGCGTCCGCGTCCCCGAGGGGCTGGAGGACGGCGTGGAAGGACGGGCAGCGGTGCGCGGCGAGGCGCCGCACGATCCGGTGCAGGGTTTCCTGCCGGCCGTGGCCGACGGCGAACTCGTAGCGCACACAGCCGGCGCGGCCGTGCGGGCGATTCCCGAACGCGCCGTACGCGAGGGTGTCCGCGGGGCCGAACGCGGCGGACAGGCGCCGCAGTTGGCCGGTACGCGCGCGTGGTGGCGCCGTACGGTACCGGATCCCGCCCAGCAGGCCGGCGGCGGTGCGGCCGAGGAGGCCGCCGGGGGCGAGGGCGGGGGCAAGGGCGGGGACGAGGGAGTGGACGAGGCCGGGGGCGGTCGGGAGGAGACGGGGGCGGTGGGACAGCGGATGCCGCCACGCGCGCGTGCCCGTGCGGAGGCCGTCGAGCGGCGTGTGGTCGGCGCGGGTGAGGACGGCGCGTCCGGTGGCCGCGCCCCGGGCCATGAGGTCGATCCGGGCGGCGCGGTAGCGCGTGCGGTGGCCGTCGGCGGTCAGGCGGGTCATCAGGTCGTCGAGGTCGGTGGCGCGTTCGGTGGCGACCGTCAGGTACGCCGTCTGCACCGGCAGCAGCCGGATCGTGGCCGTGAGGATCACCCCGGTCAGGCCCATGCCGCCGGCGGTCGCCTCGAACAGCTCGGTGCCCGGTGTGACCGCGTGGACCTCGCCGTCGGCGGTGAGCAGCTCCAGGGAGAGCACATGGCGGGAGAAGGACCCGGAGACGTGGTGGCCGGCGCCGTGGATGTCGGCGCCGATCGCCCCGCCGACGGTCACGGGGCCGACGGCGGGGGCGACCGGCAGGAACCAGCCGAGGGGGAGCAGGAGTTCGGTCAGGCGGTGCAGCGGGACACCGGCGCCGCACAGGACGATGCCCTCGTCGGCGTCGACGACGTGGACGCGGTCGAGGCCGGTCGTGTCGAGGACGGTGCCGCCGGCGTTGCGCGCCGCGTCCCCGTACGCCCGTTGCGGACCGCCGCGGGCGACGGCGCCGCCCGCCCCGCAGGCGCGGACGGCTGCCGCGGCCTCCTCGTACGTCCGCGGACGGATGACGGAAACCGTGTCTCCAGGCATGTCGGTGACCGTATCGCCCCGGTATCGGTAGTTAGTTACGGAACATTCGCCCGCTCCACACAATGGGGGATTAGTGGGATGTCATACGAGCGTGCCGGCGGGGGCAGGGACGGATCATGGACTGGCTGAAGAGACTCCCCGGCATCGGGCCGGTCGTCACGCGCCTGACGGCCACGCACGCGTGGCGCTGCTACGAACGGCTGGACCGGGTGAAGTGGTCGCGCCTGGCCGCCGCCATGACGTTCGTCAGCTTCGTGGCGCTGTTCCCGCTGCTGACCCTGGCCGCCGCGATCAGCGCCGCTACGCTCAGCCCGGAGCGGCAGCGGACCGTCCAGACCCAGATCGCCGAGCAGTTCCCCGGTGTCGTCTCGGACCAGCTGGACCTCACCTCGCTCGTCCACAACGCCGGCACCGTCGGCGTCATCGCGGGCGCCGTGCTGCTCTTCACCGGCATCGGCTGGGTCGGGCGGGTGCGGGACTGCCTGCGCGCGGTGTGGGAGCTGCCGGACCAGCAGCAGAACCCGGTGATGGCCAAGGTCAAGGACGCCGGCATCCTCCTCGGCCTCGGCGGCGCCCTGCTCGTCACCCTCGCCGCGTCCACCCTCGCCTCGGCCGCCGTCGGCCTGGTCTCGCGCCAGCTCGGCCTGGCCGAGCACGGCTGGGGAAGTGTGCTGCTGCGGATCGCGGCGTTCGCCGTCGCCGCGCTGGCCGACTTCCTGGTCCTGCTCTACGTCCTGACCCTGCTGCCCGGGGTCGAGCCGCCGCGCCGCCGCCTGCTGGTGGCCGCGCTGCTCGGCGCGGTCGGCTTCGAGCTGCTGAAGCTTCTGCTCAGCGGCTATATCCAGGGGGTGGCCGCGAAGAGCATGTACGGCGCGTTCGGCGTGCCCGTGGCGCTGCTGCTGTGGATCAACTTCACCGCGAGACTCGTCCTGTTCTGCGCCTCCTGGACGGCGACGCGGAGTGCGGAGGCCGAACCCGCCGAGGTCACGGACGGGTGCGGCGGCGCATCAGGTCCGGCAGTGGCCACCGGCGGTTGATCAGGAACGCCGCGCCCGCGAGCAGCACCAGCGCTCCGCCCGTGAGGGCCACGGCGGTGCCGACGCCGCGGGAGCCCGCGCTGGCACCGGCCACCGGCCTGGTGCCGGAGCCGCCGGTCCCCGTGGACGGTCCGGCGGAGGCGCCGGACGGCGCGGGGCTCGGCACGGCGGCCTTCGGCGGCACCAGCTCACCCACCGCGTTGACCTTGCCCGCCGCCTGGAAGCCCCAGTCGAACAGACGTGCGGCTTCCTTGTAGACCTCGTTGTGCTCGTGCTTCTGCGGATTCATCACCGTGACCAGCAGCACCTTGCCGTTCCGCTCGGCGACGCCGGTGAACGTGGCGCCCGCGTTGGTGGTGTTGCCGTTCTTCACGCCGGCGATGCCCTGGTAGACGGGCACGTCGGTGTCGCCGCTCAGCAGCCGGTTGGTGTTGCGGATCTCACGGGACTCGAACTTCGCGCTGACGGTCGAGCAGTAGTCGCGGAAGTCCTTCTTCTGCAGCCCGGACCGGGCGAACAGCGTCAGGTCGTACGCCGACGACAGCTGTCCCGGCTCGTCGTAGCCGTCCGGGGAGACGACGTGTGTGTCCAGGGCCTGGAGCTCGTCGGCGTGGTTCTGCATGTCCCTGACGGTCTGCGCGACGCCGTCGTTCATCGCGGACAGCACGTGCACGGCGTCGTTGCCCGAGCGCAGGAAGACACCGAGCCACAGGTCGTGGACGGTGTAGGTGTGGTTCTCCTCTATGCCGACCACGCTGGAGCCGACGCCCACGCCCGCGAGGTCGGCCGGCGCCACCTTGTGCTCCATGGTCCTGGGAAACCTGGGCAGCAGGGTGTCCGCGAACAGCATCTTCAGCGTGCTGGCCGGGGGCAGCCGCCAGTGCGCGTTGTGCGCGGCGAGCACCTCGCCGGACTCGGCGTCGGAGACGATCCAGGAGCGGGCGGTGAGGTCCTTCGGCAGTACGGGGACACCCGGGGCCAGGTTCACCTGCGTGCCGGGCTGCCCGAGCCGCTCCCCGCCCACGGTGGACATGCGGGCCGGGGGTGTCGCCGACGGACTCGTCGACGGGGTCGGGGCGGCGAGAGCGGCGGGGGCGGTGGCGGACAGGGACAGCAGTGTGGCGGAGGTGACCAGCAGGGAACGCCGGCCGGTCTTCTTCGGTGCGGGCACGGTCGAGAACGTACCTTTTGTCGGCCGTGAAGTCCCATGACCCAGGTCACCCCCGACGGGGAACCGGACGGCGGGCGGTGATACTGGTGCCATGAAGCTCAGCCGCCCGGTCTCCTGGTTCCTGCTCGCTTTCGGGGTGTGGTCCTGGGTCATCTGGGTCACTTTCGTCAAGAACCTGGTCAAGGACAGCAGCGGGCTCGCCTTCGACGACGGCCACCCGACCGCGTACTTCTGGGTGCACCTGCTGCTGGCGGTCGTTTCCTTCGTATTGGGGACGGTCGTCGGAGTCATCGGGTTGCGCGGCCTGCGCGCACTGCGCCGGACGTCATAGCGCCCGGCCGGCGGGACCGCTCCCACGCCTGTGAAGGCCCTGTGAAACCAGGCGGAAACAACGCCTCGGTAAGTTCTTGCACATCTGGTCAGAAAGCCCTTCCCCCGGTTGAAACAGGTGTGGTTAGGTGAGCCGCGTCACTTAGGGGAGTGGCGCAATCGTGCTGGCCAGGGGTAGGGCCTTGTGAAGGGCCTGGGGAGGGCACCACCATGCGATCTGTTCGCATGCGCGTTCTCGTGGCACTGATCGTGCTCGCGGTCGTGGGAATCGGCGGCTGGCAGCTGCTGCCGTCGCAGGACGAGGACAGGACCATCGCGGTCGGTACGACCGACGCCGTCACGGACCTCGACCCGGCCGGTGCCTACGACGCCGGTTCCTGGGCGCTGTTCAGCAATGTCTTCCAGTCGCTGCTGACGTTCGAGCCGGGCGATGTCGAGCCGGTCCCGGACGCGGCGAAGAGCTGTGCCTTCCAGGGCAGCGGCCTGCGGACGTACCAGTGCTCACTGCGGCCCGGGATCACCTTCCCGAGCGGGCGCGCGATGACGGCCGAGGACGTGAAGTACTCCTTCGACCGCGTCAAGAAGATCAACTCCGATGTCGGACCGTCGTCGCTGTTCTCCACCCTCGCCTCGGTGACCGCCGACGACGCGACGACCGTCACCTTCCACCTGACGTCCGCCGACGCCACCTTCCCGCTGAAGGTCGCCACGGGCGCCGGGTCGATCGTGGACAAGGACAGCTACCCGGCCGACTCCCTGCGCACCGGCACCGGGGTCGACGGCACGGGCCCGTACACCCTGGCCTCGTACACCAAGGGCCGGCAGGCCGACCTGAGGCCGAACGGGCGGTACAAGGGCTGTCTCGGCGGCACCGGCCGCCCGATCGAGCTGCGCTACTACGCCGACTCGGCGAAACTCGACAGCGCCTGGAAGGCGGGTGAGGTGGACGTCGCCACCCGGGACCTGCCGCCGCACGTGCTCTCCCGGCTCAACCCGAGCGACCCCAAGCAGCGCGTCACCGAGTCCGACAGTTCCGAGACCCGCAACCTGTACCTCAACACCCGCGCGACCTCCCCGCTGCACGACGTACGGGTGCGCCGCGCGATGGCCTGGCTGGTCGACCGCGAGAAGCTGGCCGCGACGGTCTACGAGGGCACGGTCGACCCGCTGTACTCGCTGATCCCGACCGGCATCACCGGCCACACCACCTCCTTCTTCGACGACTACCCGAAGCAGAGCGTGCAGAAGGCGCGTGAACTGCTCACCCAGGCCGGGGTGAGCCTGCCGGTGCGCTTCACCCTCGGCTACGGCAGGAACCGGGGCGCGGGCGAGGAGGAGGCCGCGGCGCTGAAGAAGCAGCTGGAGGCGGGCGGCCTGTTCAAGGTGGACGTCCAGGGGTACGAGTGGACCGACTTCCAGAAGCGCTGGGCCGCCGGGAGGATGGACGCGTGGGCGGTCGGCTGGGTGGCCGACTATCCGGACCCGGACACCTTCGGCGCCGCGCTCGTCGGCACCGGCTCCACCATGAGCACCGGGTACAGCAACAAGCTGGTCGACCATCTCATCCTGGACAGCCAGCAGTACGCCGACCGCAGCCGGGCCGCGAGCGACTTCAAGGACATCCAGGCGGACGTCGCCCAGGACGTCCCGCTGATCCCGCTGTGGCAGCACAAGGAGTACGTGGTCGGCACCGAGGACGTGGGCGGCAGCCAGTACCTGGACGACGGCACGGGCGTGTTCCGCCTGTGGCGCCTGAACTGGATCTGACCGGGCTCACACCGGGGTCACCCCTCGTCCTCGCGCCCTTTGGTCCGCGGGTCCGGCAGCGCCTTCGTCATGCCGGGCAGGAAGTCCGTGAACAGTTCATGGACCTCCAGGACCAGGGGGCGCAGCACACGGAAGCGGGCGAGCGCCACTCCGCGGGCCGTCAGCCGGGCGCCGCGGCGGGCCAGCCGGTAGCTGCGCTCGCGGCCCTCGGTACGGTCGAAGATCCAGTACAGGACCAGCCCCATCTGGGAGAGCCACAGCAACTCCGGGAGGATGTCCCGCAGTTCGGGGGCGACCTTGGACTTGGAGCCGGCCAGCACCTCCCGGTGGACGCTGATGGCCTGCTCCCGGGCGTGCTCGCTCTCCGGTGAGAAGGGGCTGAGCGGGCTGTCGGGGTCGGCGGCGTTCTTGAAGAACTGCACCGCGAACTCGTGGTACGGCCGGGCGATGTCGAGCCAGCGGGTCAGCACGCCGGCGAGCCGCGCCTCCAGGTCGGTCTCCCGGTCCAGGATCTCGCGGACCGCCGCCTGGTGCTCGGCGGCGATCCGGTCGTAGAAGCCCTGGATCAGGTGTTCCTTGCCCTCGAAGTAGTAGTAGGCGTTGCCGACGGAGACCCCGGCCTCCTTGGCGATGGCCCGCATGGTGGTCTTGTCGTACCCGCGCTCCTGGAACAACCGCATCGCGGTCTCCAGGATCAGCGCGCGGGTCTGCTCGGACTTGCTGCTGGGGGAGCCGGCCGTCTGGGGACCGTCGTTCTTCGCGGGCACGGTACAAGAGCCTAACGAGTGCGCCGCAAGCGCTAGCCGGTGGCGCAGGAACCGTCGGAGCAGGGCGGCGGGTGGTGGGTCCACCCCGTGCTCGGGTGGTACGCCCAGCCGTCCGCCCTCCGGTACGTCTGCCCGCCCCACTGCGAGCCACCTCCCTGCGAGGCGCGCCACTTCGCCGCCGCGAGCACGGCCCCGCGGGCGAGCCGGACGCCGGCCGGGGTGCTCAGCCGGTGGGCGAGGGGGCGGTGCTCGCGCAGGGCCCACAGGACGACGATCCAGGCGCGGGCGCCCCGGTAGACCTGGCCGGAGTCGCCGACGACGGTGACCTCGTCGAGGGCGGCCGGGTGGTGGAGTCCGGGGAAGCGGGCCCGGGCCCGGTCCGAGGCCGCCGGCAGCAGTTCCAGCGGCACCAGCTGCGGCTGCCGTGCCAGCCAGTCGCGCAGATGGGTGCACAGGCCGCACTCGGCGTCGTACAGGACGGTCAGCCCGCGGACCGGGACGCCCCCCGTGACGCCCCGGTCCTGTGCGGTGGTCGTGCCGGTCACGGCGGTCACGCCCCGGCCGTGGGGGCGATCCACTCCTGCAGGGTGACCGGAGGCAGCTGCTCGCGCTCCATGACCCCGCGCCGGCGGATGCGGTTGAGGACGTACACGTTGCCCAGGTGCATGACGCCGAGGACCAGCAGGACCACGCCCAGCTTGGTCGACAGGGCCTCGAAGACGCCGCGGGTGTCCTCGATCGTCTTGTCCCCGCTCAGGTACAGCGCCACGAAGCCGAGGTTGACCAGGTAGAAGCCGACGACCAGGAGGTGGTTGACGGCTTCCGCCAGCTTTTCGTCGCGCAGTACGTCAGCGAGGAAGACCCGGCCGTTACGGCTGAGCGTGCGGGCCACCCAGACGGTCAGCCCGATGCTGACGACCAGGTAGATGACGTAGGCGATGACGGTGCGGTCCATGCCCCACCCCTTCTTGAACGCGTTCAAAACGCTGACAGGGATGACTGTAGACCTGTTTTTGAACATGTTCAACTCAAGGGTGGAGCCGAGCGGGACTCAGTAACGGCGGCCCAGTTCCGGGCGCTTGGTGTAGTCCGTGAACCCGAGGACGTTGCCCCAGGGGTCGGCGATCTCCACGGTCCAGCCGGTGGCCACCCGGAACACCTCGTCCAGCGGGGCGATACCGGCCGCGGCCAGCCGCCGTGCCGCCGCCCGCGCGTCCGGCACCTCCAGCCAGATCCGCGGCGAGGGCCACGGCGGCGTCCGGTGTCCCAGGGCCTCCTCGGCGCGCAGCAGGATCCCGGGTGTCTCCCCGCCGACCCTCATCAGTGCGATTCCGGCCTCCTCGAACCGGAACCCCACGGCGAACCCGGCCCGCTCGTAGAAGTCCACGGCGTCGCCGAGGTCGCCGACGGGGAGCAGCACGTTGTCGAAGCCGAGCAGTTCGTACGACTCTTCGTCTGACATGTCGTCAGATTAAGAGTCCGGGTGCCCGGATGCGAGGAGCCCCACCGGAGCGACTCCGATGGGGCTCTGCGGTGGACCCGGCAGCCGTGTCTACTGCGGGAAGTCCGGGTCCAGGTCGGTCTGCGACGCGCCGCTGGTGGTGATGCCGGACGCGGTCGCGCGCAGCAGCAGGCCGGCGCGGTAGAGGTCGCCGGACACCAGCAGGTCCGCGTCGCCGTCCCGGTCGAAGTCGCGCAGCCGGACGAACAGACCGACCCGCTCGTCCTCCGCGGCGCTGCCCGGCACGCCCGCCGAGGCCCGGGTGAACCACTGCGAGCCGGTACCGGTCAGACCACTCCTGCCGCCCCGCAGGACGTGCACACCACCCGCGTTGTGGACCGAGCCGGCCTCCTCCTCGGGCACGCCGACAGCGAGGTCCGGGTAGCCGTCGCGGTTGGTGTCGCCGGCGGAGAGGGAGTAGCCGAACCAGTCGTTCGCGGTGGCCGCGGTCGCCACGCCGGGGGTGGACTGGGACAGGCGGTAGGAGGTGGTCGGGCCGCTCGCACCGCCACGCAGCACCAGCACGGACCCGGCGCCCTTGTTGTACGGCTTGTCGCTGACGGCCAGGTCCCCGTAGCCGTTCTTGTCGAAGTCGGCGATCACCCCGGTCGAGGAGAAGTCCGCCTGCGAGGCGTTGTACGTCGTGTACGTGCCGCGCTTGATGGTGGAGCCGCCCTGCACGAACCAGGCGGCCTGGGTCATCCTGCCGTTCTTGTAACCCTGGCCGATCACATAGAGATCGGTGGCCTTGTCCTGGTTCACCTTGCCGGCGACGATCGCGGTCGGCTCCAGCACCTCGGCGCCGCTGGGGCTGACCTCCAGCCCGGTGACGCCGCCCGTCGTACCGGACTGCGAGAAGCCGCCCCGGTACACGAAGAGGGTGCCCGTGACGTCGGTGACGGCCAGGTCCGGCTTTCCGTCGCCGTTGAAGTCACCGGAGGCGAGGGCCGCACCGAACGCGGTCGTGGACCTGGCCGGGATGCGCGTGGCCTTCGCACCGAGGCCCGCCCTGGCGCCCCACAGGATGGTGACCGCGCCCGCCCCGGCCTTCGTGCCGACCTTCTCGCTGCGGTCGGCGACGGCGAGGTCGGCGTATCCGTCGAGGTTGAAGTCGGCGTTCGCCACCTGGTCGCCGAACCCGTCGGCGTACCCCCCGGCGTCGCCGGCCTTGCCCGGGATGTTGGGGCTGTCCTGCGTGAACCGGACCGTCTTCGGACCCGGCCCGGTCGCCGTGCCGTAGGTGACGGTGACCTCACCGCCCCAGCCGGACGCGTAGTCCCGGTAGCCGTCGCCGTTGAAGTCGTCGGCGTACTTGGCGGGAGCAGCCGCCGCCGAACCGGCCGTGAGCGCGAGCGCCCCGCCGGTCAGTGAGAGAGCCGTGGCCGTCGCCACGGCGAGCCTTCGGTACGTGCGCATGTATCTCCTTGATCGCGTACACACAGGAGACACACGGCGGTACGGGAGAGTTGTACGGCGAGGGCCCCGCCCCGGTGCGCGACCGGAGACGGGGCCCGAGGTGCCGCAGGCGAACGGCGGATCAGTAGCGACGCGTGATCAGCGCGCGCTTCACTTCCTGGATCGCCTTGGTGACCTCGATACCGCGCGGGCAGGCGTCCGTGCAGTTGAAGGTCGTACGGCAACGCCACACGCCGTCACGGTCGTTGAGGATCTCCAGGCGCTGCTCGCCCGCCTCGTCACGGCTGTCGAAGATGAAGCGGTGGGCGTTCACGATCGCGGCCGGGCCGAAGTACTGGCCGTCGTTCCAGAACACCGGGCAGGACGACGTGCACGCGGCGCACAGGATGCACTTGGTGGTGTCGTCGAAGCGCTCGCGGTCCTCGGCGGACTGCAGCCGCTCCCGCGTCGGCTCGTTCGTGTCCTTGGTGACCAGGAACGGCATGACGTCCCGGTACGCCTGGAAGAACGGCTCCATGTCCACGACCAGGTCCTTCAGGACCGTCAGGCCCTTGATGGGCTCGATCGTGATCGGCTTCTCGGGGTTGATGTCCTTGATCAGCGTCTTGCAGGCAAGGCGGTTCTTGCCGTTGATCCGCATCGCGTCCGAGCCGCAGATGCCGTGCGCGCACGAGCGGCGGAAGGTGAGGGTGCCGTCGACGTCCCACTTGATCTTGTGGAGGCCGTCGAGGACACGCTCCTTCGGGTCGATCTCCAGCTGGAAGTCTTCCCAGGCCGCCTCCGCCGAGACCTCCGGGTTGAACCGGCGGACCCGGAAGGTGACCGTGATGTAGGGGGAGTCGGCGAATCCGGGCTCGGGCCGGCCGGCCGCCTCATCCTTGTCCAGAACGGGGGTTGCCATCAGTACTTACGCTCCATCGGCTGGTAGCGGGTCTGGACGACCGGCTTGTAGTCGAGACGGACGGTTTCCGAGCCGTCGGCGCCGACCTCGCGGTACGCCATGGTGTGGCGCATGAAGTTGACGTCGTCGCGGTTCGGGTAGTCCTCGCGGTAGTGACCGCCGCGGGACTCCTTGCGGGCCAGGGCGGACACCGCCATGACCTCGGCCAGGTCGAGCAGGTTGCCCAGCTCGATCGCCTCGAGGAGGTCCGTGTTGAACCGCTTGCCCTTGTCCTGGATCGCCACGTTCTTGTAGCGCTCGCGCAGCTCGGCGATCTTCTCGACCGCCGTCTTGATCGTCTGCTCGGTGCGGAACACCATGACGTTGGCGTCCATGGTCTCCTGCAGCTCACGACGCAGGGTGGCCACCCGCTCGTTGCCGGTGGAGGTGCGCAGCCGCTCGATCTGCTCGACGACCAGGGACTCCGGGTTCTCCGGCAGCTCGACGAAGTCGGCCTTGGCCGAGTACTCGGCGGCGGCGATGCCCGCGCGGCGGCCGAAGACGTTGATGTCCAGCAGCGAGTTGGTGCCGAGGCGGTTGGCGCCGTGCACGGAGACACAGGCGACCTCGCCGGCCGCGTACAGACCCGGGACGACGGTGGTGTTGTCCGCCAGGACCTCACCCTCGACGTTCGTCGGGATACCGCCCATCGCGTAGTGCGCGGTCGGCTGGATCGGGATCGGGTCCGTGTACGGCTCGATACCGAGGTAGGTCCGCGCGAACTCGGTGATGTCCGGCAGCTTGGCGTCCAGCTGCTCCGGCGGCAGGTGGGTGAGGTCGAGGTAGACGTGGTCGCCCTCGGGGCCGCAGCCGCGGCCCTCGCGGATCTCGGTGTAGATGGAGCGGGACACGACGTCACGGGACGCCAGGTCCTTCATGACGGGAGCGTACTTCTCCATGAAGCGCTCGCCGTCCTTGTTGCGCAGGATGCCGCCCTCGCCGCGGGCACCCTCGGTGAGCAGGATGCCCATGCGCCAGATGCCGGTCGGGTGGAACTGGAAGAACTCCATGTCCTCCAGCGGCAGACCCCGGCGGTAGACGGCGGCCTGGCCGTCACCGGTGAGGGTGTGCGCGTTGGAGGTCACCTTGAAGAACTTGCCGGTGCCGCCGGAGGCGTAGATGACGGCCTTCGCCTGGAAGATGTGGATCTCACCGGTGGCCAGCTCGTAGGCGACGACACCGGCCGAGTGCTTGACGCCGTCGACCTCGGTGATCAGCTGGTCCAGGACGTAGAACTCGTTGAAGAACTCCACGCCCTCCTTGACGCAGTTCTGGTACAGCGTCTGGAGGATCATGTGGCCGGTGCGGTCCGCGGCGTAGCAGGACCGGCGGACCGGGGCCTCGCCGTGGTTGCGGCTGTGACCGCCGAAGCGGCGCTGGTCGATCGTGCCGTCCTTGGTGCGGTTGAACGGCAGGCCCATCTTCTCCAGGTCGAGGACGGCGTCGATGGCCTCCTTCGCCAGGATCTCGGCGGCGTCCTGGTCGACCAGGTAGTCACCGCCCTTGACCGTGTCGAAGGTGTGCCACTCCCAGTTGTCCTCCTCCACGTTGGCCAGCGCGGCGGCCATGCCGCCCTGCGCGGCGCCCGTGTGGGAGCGGGTGGGGTACAGCTTGGTCAGCACGGCGGTGCGGCTGCGCTTCGTCGCCTCGATGGCGGCGCGCATGCCCGCGCCACCGGCGCCGACGATGACGGTGTCGTACTTGTGGATCTTCATGATTCTCGCAGCCCCGTGCCTAGCGGATGTTCGGGTCGAAGGTGAAGATCACCAGCGTGCCCAGCAGGATGGTCCACACCGTGGCGGTGTACAGCAGGGCCTTCAGCCACATGCGGGAGGCGGCGCGCTCCGCGTAGTCGTTGATGACCGTGCGCAGGCCGTTGGCGCCGTGCAGCATCGCGAGCCACAGCATCAGCAGGTCCCAGACCTGCCACCACGGGGAGGCCCAGCGGCCGGCCACGAAGGCGAAGCCGATCTTGGAGACACCGCCGTCCAGCACGAGCTGGATCAGCAGGTGGCCGAGGACCAGGACGACCAGCACGATGCCGGACAGGCGCATGAACAGCCAGGCCGCCAGCTCGAAGTTGCCCCGGGTCGACTTCGGGGACTTCTTGGTGCGCTTGCGCGGCGCCTCGATCAGCGGGGCCGGGTTGTCGACGTCGTAGACCGCGGGGCCCTCGACGGGGCCGACGCCGGACGCGGTGGTTTCAGTGGTGGACATCGGCGTCAGCTCCCAAAGAGAACGCGGGCGGCGTGGCCGAGGACCGGGTAGACGGCGCCGAGCATCAGCACGATCCAGACGCCCATCACGGTCCAGAACATCTGCTTCTGGTAGCGCGGGCCCTTCGACCAGAAGTCGACGGCGATGACGCGCAGGCCGTTGAGCGCGTGGAAGAGGATGGCGGCGACGAGGCCGTACTCCAGCAGCGCGACGATCGGCGTCTTGTACGTGGCTACGACCTTGTCGTAGTCCTCGGGGGAGACACGCACGAGAGCGGTGTCCAGCACGTGAACGAACAGGAAGAAGAAGATGAGGACGCCGGTGACTCGGTGAGCCACCCAGGACCACATTCCTTCCCGGCCGCGGTACAGCGTTCCAGCCGGCACGGAAGAACCCTCCGGGAGCGGGGACTAGGGCCGCGCCGGCTTCGGTGTCGGTCGGGCCCGGCCGGGTACGGTCCACCGGCCCCCAGCATCGTAGCGAGACGCTGCGCTGTGCCTTACGGGGGGCCTCCCGGTGTGATCAAACTGGCACCGGATGGGTTAGGGGCCGTACGGCTGCCGGGGTGGTGTGAGCGGTTATGTGCCGTGTGCGGGTGCGTTGTAGCTGGTCGCGCAGTTCCCCGCGCCCCCGAGGCAGGTGTGCAGCCTGCCTCGGGCGAGGCGCCGGAGTTCCTCTGCCGCGATCACCCGCTCCTCCTCCGGATCGTTCGTCAATCGTGATCGAATCGCCTCCAGGATGCGGTCGATGGCCTCGTCCGGGTGGGTGTCGCCCAGGTAGATGACGAACGCATGTCCGAATCGGGCCTCGTACGCCGCGTGGGCCGCGCTCAGCGCCATGTGGGCCGCCGAGTACATGCCCTCGGGCAGGTCGGGAAGCGACTCGCCCGCCAGGGCCTCTGCCAGATCCGCCGGCGACAGGTCGTACGCCGCCTCGTCCGCCGCCGCCAGGAGGGAGTCCAGGTCGGGGTAGGGGCGGTGGTCCGCGATGCGATGGGACCAGCGCAGGCTGCCCAGGCAGTGCAGCAGGAGGGCGCGGGCCTCGTCGCCGGGGGCGGCGTTGAAGGCGTCGAGGGGCCTGGGGAGACAGGGCAGACGGTGGGCGGGCAGCGTGGGTCCTCGCGTCACATGTGGCGTGGCAGGGGATGCTGTGAAAGGTGTGTCGTCAGGTTATCGAGAGTGGTCACTGTGTGTCCCTGCGATGCCTGAAATTCACCCGGACGGGAGAGTTTCAGGACACCTCGATGACGAAGGAAGCCCCGATCGGTCGTACGTTGGCAGGGTGACCCAGCACAGGCGCCGTGCCTCGGCGCAGCAGGTGATACGTAATCGGGCCGTGGTGGCCGCCGCGTTCCTCGGGACCGTCGCGCTCGGCACGGGCGTCGGCGTGTGGGCCTCCAGCGGGGGCGGCGGGCAGCCGGAAGGGGGTGCGCGGCAGCAGCAGTCGTCGTCCGGCCGGGTGGCCGGCAGCGCCTCCAGGCCAGCGGCCACCCCCTCGGCGAGTCCGCGGCCCAGCCGGTCCTATCCGCTGTCGCAGGCGCCGCGCACGATACCCGCGGTGCGCTCGCACACTCCGGCGCGCGGGCCCGGCTGGCAGCCGCGGAAGGCGGACCGGGTGGTGATCAGCGACGGGGCGCTGGCCGACGAGGGGCGGCTGATAGCCGGGGAGCTGGGGATCGGCTACGCGGGCCAGAAGGACGACGTGCGGGCGGGCGACGTCCGGCTCGCGCTCGGCGGCGGGGGCGGGAACCAGGAGTCGTACACGATGACCGTCCGCGACGGGCGGGTGGACATCAGCGGTCCCGGTGAGGCCGGTGTCTTCTACGGCACCCGCACGCTGAAGCAGGAGGTCCACGGCGGCGGTACGGCGCCGGAGGGGGTCGTGCGGGACGAGCCCGCCAAGCCGAGGCGCGGGTTCATGCTGGACATCGCGCGCAAACCGTACTCGGAGTCCTGGATCGAGGACCGAATACGGGAGCTGGGGGACCTGAAGTTCAACGAGCTGGGGCTGCACTTCTCCGACGACCAGGCCTTCCGCATCGAGTCCAGCAGCCATCCCGAGATCGTCTCCCCGGACCATCTGACCAAGGCGCAGGTCAAGCGGATCGTGGACCTGGCGAACAGCCGGCACGTCACCGTCGTTCCCGAGATCGACTCGCCCGGGCACCTGGGCGCCGTCCTCGCCGCCCACCCCGACCTGCAGCTGCGCAACGCGAGCGGGGTCGCCACCAGGGGCGCGATCGACATCTCCAAGCCGGCTTCCGCGAAGATCGTCGACGATCTGCTGAACGAGTACGCGGGGCTGTTCCCCGGTGACCAGTGGCACCTCGGCGGCGACGAGTACCAGGCGCTGACCGTGAAGAACGCGCAGGCCTCCTATCCGCAGCTGGCCGCCGCCGCCCGGCAGAAGTACGGCTCCGGCGGCACCGTCGCCGACCTCGCCACCGGCTGGCTGAACGACCGCGCCGCCACCGTCCGCGCCCACGGCAGGACCATGCGGGCCTGGAACGACGGCTTCTACCGCCAGGCCTCCGTACAGGCCGCGAAGGACCTCCAGGTCGCCTACTGGACCGGCAAGGAGATCGGCGCCCGGCAGCCCGTGGAGTACCTGAGCGCGGGGCGGAAGGTGCTCAACTACAACGACGAGTTCCTCTACTACGTCCTCGGCCAGCCGCAGACCTTCGTCTACCCGACCGGGCAGCGGATCTACGAGCAGTGGAACCCGCGGGTGCTGCGCGGTACGACCGCGGTACCGGCGAGCTACGACGGGCAGATCCTCGGCGGCTCGTTCGCGGTGTGGTCCGACTTCCCGAACGCGCAGACGCAGGCGCAGGTCGCGGCCGGGATCCGGATGCCGCTGCGGGCCACCGCGCAGAAGCTGTGGGACCCCGGCAGGCCCGCGCTGTCGTGGACCGACTTCCGCGGTCTCGCGGACCGGCTCGGCTGAGGACATCTGCTGTGACACTCCCGCGCCGTTGCACGCAGTAAGGGGAAGTGCGGGCTCCGTATGGGGCGGCGCCCTGGCAAGGGAGACATTTCATGAGCCTGGTGGAACTGATCGCACAGGCCGACGAACGCGGACTGGCCGCCAGCGGGCTGGCTTGTCTGGACCGGTGCCTGCCTCTGCTCGGCGCCGACGACGAGCTGCTGCGGCCCCTGTGGGCGAGCCTCGCCGACGGTTCCGGCTGGGATACGAACCTGGAGAAGGCCCGGGAGGCGCTCGGCGTGGAGGAGGCCGGCGACGACGAGGTCGCGCGGCTGGTCCGCCGGATGCTGCAGGCGGCTCCGGCCGAGCGCACCACCGACGCGGTGCGGCCCTGGGCCGACGCGTGCTCGGTCGCCTCCCTGCGGATACACCGGCTGCTGGATCCGGCGGCGGACGGTACGGCGGCGGGGGACGGGCTGGATGCCGGGCGCGCCGGAGACACGGCCGACCTGCCTCCGCTGGTCGCGGCGGAGCTGCGCCGGCAGACGGCGGTGCTGGAACTTCTCGCCGAGCACGGACCGCATGGCCTGCGCCGCGCGCTGGACCTGTCGATCGAGGGGCGCCGGGTACTGCGGGCCGTGGTGTCGCGGCGGGCCCGCACCGGGGCGTGAGCGCCCCGCGGGCGGCGCGGGGAACCACGCGGGCGGCCACCGCGGACCCGCGGGCGCGCACGGTCCGGTGCGACCCTGCGCACGGGCGCTCAAACGCCCTGGCTGCGTGAGTCGTGTAAGCATCCTGCGGGGGGCCTGGGCCGGTTCCGCGACGGTTGGCGAAACGCCTCCGGACCCGGTGACGCCGATGCCGGACGGATCGCTTTTCCCTATGTGACAGCCCAGTACGTGACAGCACAGCAGGAGACCAGGCCGCACGCAGCGGCGAAGCCCGCGCGGTGGGCCGCGGACACCGTGGCGACGATGCGCGAGGGCGCCCGGGTACGGCTCGACTACTCGGCGCAGAGCCTGTGGCGGGTCGACCGGATGATCGAGGAGATAAGCCGCGAGGGCCCTCCGTACGCCGCCGTCGAGAGCGTGCTGCGCGGCTTCGGTGCCTACGCCGGTGAGGTGATCGTCCGCCAGACCGGCGCCGAGTGGTGGGCGGCCGGCGGCGACCACTGGGTGCGGACCCCTGACGGCAGGCTCTGGGACCCCCTCGACGAGGCCCGCCGCGTCTACGGCGGCAGCGGCTCGCTGCGCCTGCTGTGCCGGGACGCGACCGGCTCCCGCTGACCGGCCGGGGCCCGCACGCGCGGCGGGCCCCGGCCGGGGAGCGTCACGGCGTCGATGCGCGCCCGGGGCCGCGCCGGTCGGCGTACCGAGGGCCGGCCGGTGCCACGGACGCTGTGACATTTCTGTGCGGCGCGGCGCTGATCATCGTGGAGGGCGGAGACACGGCCTGAGCGTGTCGGACCGTGAGGGACGAGCCACGCAGTGGCCATGAGCTCGGCACGAACGAGGATGTCTTGGGCCAAGGAGGGCAACCCCGGCGCCCGCAGCCGCGGGACGGGGAGCTGGGCGAGGCCGTCGCGCGCGCCCAGCAGGGCGACGAGACCGCCTTCGCGGTGGCCTACCGGATCGTGCAGCCCGGCCTGCTGGGCTATCTCCGCGGCCTCGTCGGCGAGGACGCGGAGGACGTGGCCGCCGACGCCTGGCTGGAGATAGCCCGCGACCTCGGCCGGTTCAAGGGCGACGGCGCCGGCTTCCGCGGCTGGACCGCGACCATCGCCCGGTACCGCGCCCTCGACCAGCTGCGCCGGCGACGGGTACGGCCCCGGGCCACGCCGCTGGAACAGGACGCGCTGGAGCTGCCCGGCCGGCACAGCACCCACGACGAGGCCCTGGAGTCGCTGTCCACGCAACAGGCGCTGGAGCTGGTGCGCGGACTGCCGCGCGACCAGGCCGAGGCGGTGCTGCTGCGGGTGGTCGTCGGCCTCGACGGCCCGGCCGCCGCGCGCGTCCTCGGCAAGCGCCCCGGCGCCGTCCGCACGGCCGCGCACCGCGGGCTGAAGCGTCTCGCCCGGCACCTGGGCACCGGGGGTGCGACCGGCGCGGGAGTGACGGACGACGGCCCCCGGACCCTGGGTGGGTCGATGTGAACGGCGTTGTTCGTGAGCCGTACGGATACGTGAGAGCCGTCGGCCCTGGGGCCCGTGCGTGCCACGGGGGGCCGCCGGTCTCCGGCGCGCCGGACGAGGACGGAAACAGGCATGGGTGAACGGCACGACGGCTACGGGTCCTTCGGGCGCCGGCGCGCGGACCCCGGCGGCACCCTCTCCGTACCCCGGCGCGACGAGGGGCATCTCGCCGACTCCGGATTCGGGGCACGGCTCGGTGCCGTCCTGCGCGCCGGCGGCACGGACCCCGAGGCCGAGCGCCGGGCCGTGGCCGCCTTCCGCGCCGCCCGCGAGACGGGGCTGCCCCGTCCGCGTACCCGGCGCCGGGACGACTGGCGGCCCGCCGCGCCGCGCCGCGGGTGGCGGCTCTCGGTGAGGGCCACGCTCTCGGTGGCGCTCGCGAGCCTCGCGCTGGGCGGTGTCGCCTTCGCGGCGATCGGCTCCGCCGGGTCCGGCACGGACTCCCGCCCGGACACCCCGCGGTCGCCGCGCCCGACGACGAGCACCTCGCACGGCCCGTCCGCTCCCGCCGGGTCCCCCGGCCTGCGGTCCGCAGGCCCGCCCGGCCGGCCGGACCGTCCGGCCACCGCCCGGGACACCGTGGCCCACTGCCGTACCTACGAGCGGGCCGGGGAACGGGGCGGTGCCCTGGACTCGACGGCCTGGCAGCGGCTCGTCACGGCGGCGGGCGGCGAGGACGAGGTCGGGGCCTACTGCGCGGCCCAGGTGGCCCCTGCTCCCCAGAAACACGGGAGTCCGGGGAGCCAGGGGAAGAAGAGCGGCGAAAGCGCCGACGACGGCGACGATTCGGTACGCAAGACCGCCGGGAAGAAGCAGAACGGCACAGAGGTCGCCCACCGGCCCCGTCTTCGACGCGCCGGAAGCGCGTGATCCCGGCCTGGGCACAGCCCGCGTCGCCGTGGGTCACGAGGTGTGCCGGAGCGAACGGCCGGGGCCGCCACCCCCCACAGGAGAGGCCCCGGCCGTCGCGCGAACGGACCGCGCGCGGCCCGTACTTCCTACAGCGCCGGGAGTGGGTTTTCTGTCACACCCCGCCCCCGTCCACCCTCACCCTGCGCACATCCGCACTCGGTCACGAGTTAGTTGCATCTTCTATCGACATGGACGAGGAGCGGTTTCACGCCGTAACGTGCCTTTCGCGCCGACCGGCAACAAGGCGTAAAGGGAGTACGGTGCTGGGGGACGACGCGGAACTGACCGCCGCGGTGCGTGCGGCACAGGACGGAGACGAGACCGCGTTCCGTACGGTGTACCGCTCCGTGCAGCCACGGCTGCTCGGATACGTACGGACACTGGTCGGGGATCCGGACGCCGAGGACGTCGCGTCCGAGGCCTGGCTGCAGATCGCCCGCGACCTGGACCGGTTCAGCGGGGACGCCGACCGTTTCCGCGGCTGGGCCGCGCGGATCGCCCGTAACCGGGCTCTGGACCACATACGCATGCGCGGCCGCCGCCCCGCCATAGGCGGCGACGAGACGGAGCTGACCGGCCGGGCCGCCGAGGCCGACACGGCCGGCGAGGCCATCGAGGCCCTGGCCACCGACAGCACCCTCTCCCTCATCGCACGGCTCCCGCAGGACCAGGCCGAGGCGGTCGTCCTGCGGGTCGTCGTCGGCCTCGACGCGAAGAGCGCCGCCGAGACCCTCGGCAAACGCGCCGGTGCCGTGCGCACCGCGGCGCACCGCGGCCTGAAGCGGCTCGCGGAGCTGCTCGGCGAGGATCCGGAATCGGCGGGCGTGCTCGACGCGCTCCCGCCCCAGCGAGAACCGCGCGGCCGCGCGGTGTCGTCCGCAACTGTGACGCATACGCGTGCGCGGACGCAGAAGGACATGTGATGGCCGACGAGCAGGACAAGTGGCTGAACCGTGAGACCGCGGAACGCCTGCTGCGCGGTGAGTCCCTGGAAGCCGTCGACGCCTCCGCCCGTGACCAGGCCGAACGTCTCTCCCGGGCACTCGGCGCGCTGGCCGCGGAGGCGGCTCCCGCCACCGGTGAGCTCCCCGGCGAACAGGCCGCCCTGGCCGCGTTCCGCAAGGTCCGCGAGGCCGCCGGGGCCGAACGGACCGCCCCCACCACCGCCGGCGCCATCTCCCGCCGGCCCGTGCCCGGCGCCGACGCGGGCCTCATCCGCATCGGCACCCCGGGCCGTACCGGAACCCCGGCCCGCCGGCCCCGCTGGGGCCGCCCGGTGCGCCTGGCGCTCGCCGCCGTGGTGGCCGCGGGCACGCTCGGGGGTGTCGCCATGGCCGCCGGGAGCGGGATGCTGCGTACGCCGTTCGGGCCCGAGAAGCACGGCCCCGCCGTCTCCGTCTCCGCCGACGCGACCTCCGCGTCGCCCTTCGCCCCGGTCCCGGATCCGGGCACCTCGCGCACGACTCAGGGTCCGGGCGCGCCGGGCGGCAGCCAGGGCGCGCACCCGGGCGGCGGCTCCAGCGAGGCCGCGGGACCGCACGACCGCACGGGCGGGAGCCACGCCCCGGGCACCGGTGAGCCCTCCGGCACCCCAGGGCGCCGGTGGAAGGACGCGGCCGCTGCCTGCCGGGACCTCCGGGACGGCAGGCAACTGGAGGCCGGCCGCCGGCGCGCGCTGGAGAACCTCGCGGGCGGCAGCGCACGGGTGAGCCGGTACTGCAAGGTCGTCCTGTCCGTCGCCGACCTGGCCGACGGCTCGAAAAGCGGCGACAGCGGGAAGGCCGAGGGCACCGGCCGGGGCGGCGCGAAGACCGGCGGCGGGGGCAAGGGCGGGGGCCAGGACAAGGGCGCGGGCGACGACGACGGCCACCCCGGCCGGGGTCGCCCCGGTCATCCGGGCAAGGGTGGCGGCGGTCACCCCGGCAAGGGCGGTGCCGGTGCCACGGCCCGGCACGGTGACGCCGCCGTGTCCGTTCCAGCCCCGAAGCCGGCCTCGGACAAACACCTCTGACCTGCGGTTTCGTGGTTCGCGAAAATTTCTTCGCGCAAGGTGTGACGTTTTCGGAGCCCGGGACGCAGTACTGAGTGAGCCGACTGGTCATCGGCCGTCGCACTGAGCCGGGGTTCCCCCCGTACCCACGGCTCGTGCACCTGGCGCGGGCGGGACACGTTCCCC